>NZ_JBIMRC010000020.1:0-91706 GCF_043945575.1 Enterobacter cloacae complex sp. 2024EL-00214
CTTCATCGCCTGAATGTGGCACGGGTGTTGAGTCCCCGCTGAAATCGGCGAACCGGAGACCGGATGACAAGGGCTGGACGCCAGGGATGGCGGCCAGAGGCGAAACGAGACAGGACAAAATTGCCGGAAGCAATTTTGAACAACGCTTGCGTTGGCCCCGAAGGGGCGAGTCCCAGGGATGGGACGAGTAATCTTGAGTCGAGCCGACCGCAGGCAGCCGGTCGGGAGGTGAGCGCAGTGCGAAGCACCGATTTCTCCGCGGGGCCGCGGGGATTGATAAGGGGGCCGCGGTGGCCCCCTTATCCCGTTCACAGGTTGTGAGCGTATTATTTTCTGCGGATATTAAGGTGAACGGAATTATCCACCATGCTTAACTGACAAGCATTAGGCGCGATGCCCGTTTTTTTCCCCGTAAATTTGAGGAATCATCGAGCCTGATTATAGTTACTGATACATCGCTTACCCCATCTCTCCCCTGGACGGGAAAACAACGCCAATGGAAAAACGAAAAAATTCGCCACCCGAACGTGCAACATGGCCGACGCGTCAGGCAATGGTACTTCACGGACTGGCAATGAACCTGCCGTGGCTGGCGTTTGTCAACGTGAGCTTTGCGCTCATGATCCTGCTACGCAACGTCCTGTTTCAGGACAGCGATACGCTTTACCCGATCCCGCTCCACCTGACGCGAATTGTCGATGCATCAATGTTCGGCATCATTATGCTGTCAGCCGCCTTAATCATCATGGCCTGGCAGCGCATTGCCGGTATCAGCGTTGTTCTGTTCGTCTGTAGTGCAATCTGGTCGATAACCTGTTACTGGTTTATCACCGACTGGCAACTTCCCCACGTCTGGCCGCTGTGTGCCATCCTGCTACTGGCAGGCCTGACGGCGCTGTATTTCTACCCGGAAGGATTATTGTCCTTCATGTTACCGCTCTGGCTCACCCTACCCGTTGCCAGTTGGATGCTAAATGACGGGGTCAACATTCGCTTTGCCACCATCTGGATAGTCTTCACCCTGATCCTCATCTGTGGCCGTTTTATCCTGCTGAGCTGGTTTGATGAAGCCTGGCGGCGTAATCAGCAGAACCAGCTGTTGATCTCTCGGCTGGATGCGCTGGCGCACCAGGATCCGCTGACCAAAACCGCCAACCGCCGGGCAATGGAAAACGTGCTGAACAATGCGGTTGACCAGGGTAAACCCTTCTCATTGATTATGCTGGATATTGATGATTTCAAACGCTACAACGACACTTACGGCCACCAGGCAGGAGACGAATGCCTGGCGCGTGTTGCGGACGTGCTGAAGCAAACGGTGCGCACACCGAATGATGTGGTATCGCGCTACGGCGGTGAGGAGTTTGTGGTGATCCTCTTCAACTGCAAGGAGAGCATGGCGGAACAGGTTGCCGCACGTATTCAGGAGGGGCTGCGCATGGCGGCTATTCCACACGTTGCCTCAACGGTCAGCGACCACGTTACCGCCAGCATGGGGATTACGGGAATGACGGCGGGACTTACCGCCCACGAGATCATCGCCCGCGCCGATGTTGCACTTTATCAGGCTAAAAATGCCGGGCGGGATCGCTGGTCTTTGTAAAAATGCCGGGTGACGGCTACGTCTTACCCGGCTTTGCTTTTAGTAGCGCACACAAACCGATTTGGTTTCACACCATCCATCCAGCCAGTCCGGGCCGAAGTCGCGCCCGGTGCCGGACTGCTTCATGCCGCCAAACGGCAGGTTGGCGTCGATCAGCGTATGGCTGTTCACCCACACGGTACCCGCCTGTAGCCTGTCGGTATATTCCAGCGCCTTGCTGATATTCTGCGTCCAGACGCTGGCCGTCAGCCCGTATTCAGTGTCATTTGCCAGCGCCAGTGCTTCTTCACCATCGGCCACGCGCACCAGGTTCACCACCGGACCAAAGACTTCTTCACGGGTCAGCCTCAGTGCAGCATCCGGGTTTACCACCAGCGTCGGGGAGACGTAATACCCCTTGCCATCCGGGCCTCGGTTGCCGCTGATAAGCTCCGCGTTGTGCGACTTCGCTTCATCAAGGAAGGTCTGTACTTTATCGCAGTGCGCACGCGACACCAGCGGATTAATAAACGCCTGGGGTGACATACCCGGGCCAACGCTCAGGGATTTCACCGCCTGTTCAAAGCCGCCGACCAGCGTGTCAAACAGCGGTGCTTCAATGTAAATACGGGAGCTGGCCGCACAAACCTGCCCCTGGTTAAGGAAGCTGCCGGTCATCAACCCTTCAATTACCCACGCAGGGTCGGCATCTTTGAGCACAATGGCCGGGTTTTTACCGCCCAGCTCCAGGGTAACGCCCGTCAGCGTATCCGCCGCCGTGCGCGCAATCTGTTTACCGGTCGCCGTTGAACCGGTAAAACTCACTTTCGCAATATGCGGATGCGACGTCAGCGCAGCACCACACACTGCACCGCTCCCCGTCACCACGTTAAACACGCCGTCAGGAATGCCCGCTTCGCTTGCCAGTTCCGCCACGCGTAGCATGGTCAGCGGCGTGGTCTCCGAAGGTTTGATCACGATGGAACAGCCAGCGGCCAGCGCAGGCATCACTTTCCACATGCCGATCATCAGCGGGAAGTTCCACGGCACAATCCCGGCGACGACACCCACCGGCTCTTTGCGCGTCCACGCCTGGTAACGAGCCCCCTGCGGCAACGGGATAGAGAGATCGAGAGTCTTCCCGGCAATTTTGGTGGTCAGCCCGGCGGTATAGCGCATCCAGTTCAGGGTGCAGCCCACTTCAAAGGCTCGGGAAATGTTAATCGATTTCCCCTGCTCCAGCGTTTCCAGCTGCGCCAGCTCTTCGCTGTGCTGCTCCACCAGGTCAGCAAAATGCAGCAAGATACGTTCGCGTTCTGCCGGGAGTTTCCCCGCCCAGCGACGACCAACAAACGCGCGCCAGCCGGACATCACGGCACGGTCAACATCATCTACGCTGGCATCTGCGGTTGACGCAATCACCTCTCCCGTGGCCGGGTTGAACACGTTCAACCGTTTTTCGCTGTCGGATGCAGTCTGACGGCCTTCAATCCACAGGCCATGATGTCGGTCCAGAAACTGCTGCACGCCAGGCAGTACGGCTACCAGTGATTCAGACATAAGGTACTCCTTCGTTATTATTCGCAGGGTGTTACTGCAGTCTAAGAGGGCTTTCGCATTCCTGCTTTTATCTCTGTGACATTCGCTTTGCCACCTGTGACAGGCTCCGCAATTCGGGATAATTCCGGCTTATAACGCTGTTCCCGGTGAGTGTTCTTTCCTATAGTCAGCCTCATAGCTCTGACAAAATGCAACACAAATGCAACAATACGAACACATTGACGGTGCGGCGAGATAAACGATGGCGGGTGCAAGCGAACAGGAAAAGTATCAGCAGTGGCTGGCGCAAATTAACCAGGTTTGCGGGCATTTCGACGCGCGTCCTTTAGAGGGACAATTCATTGGTGAACTGGAAACCAGCTATGCCCGCAGCCTGAAGCTAAGCACCGTGACCGCAGGTAGCGTAAACCTGTTTCGTACCCGTCAGGAGATAAAAAACGGCAACGATGCCTGGTTCTATACGGTGTTTCAGCTCGACGGTAGCGCAGAGATTGAACAGGACGACCGCCGTGCCATTCTCAACACTGGCGACATTACCCTCCTCGACGCCTCGCGCCCCTGCTCCATCTACTGGCAGGAAAAATCCCGCCAGATTTCGCTGCTTGTTCCTCGTCAGATTATTGAGCAACAGTGCCGTTTTCAGGAAGTCAGCTGCGCACTCACGCTGTCGCGCAGTCTGCCGACCGTACAGCTAAGCCATCGTTTGTTGCAGGAGAGTATGGGAAATGCCGACCTGAGCGATATAGAAAGTGAAGCGGCGCTGGAAGCGATGGTGTGTCTGTTACGCCCGGCCTTTCAGCAGCGTGAGTCTACGCAGCCACGTAAAGAGCGCCAGTTCCAGAATGTTCTGTCACTGATTGACGACCATATTCAGTCTGAAGCCCTGCGCCCGGAATGGATTGCCACAGAGAGCGGAATGTCGGTGCGCAGCCTGTACCGTATGTTTGCCGATAAGGGGCTGGTGGTCGCCCAGTATATTAAAAACCGCCGTCTCGACCTCTGCGCGCAGGTGCTGCGCTCCGCCAGCGATGATGAGAAGCTGGCGGGAATTGGCTACAGCTGGGGGTTTGCCGACCATAGCCATTTCTCAACGGCGTTTAAGCAGCGCTTTGGCGTGTCGCCCGGCGAGTACCGTAAGCGTTGCCGCTAACTACTTCTTCAGCCACTTACCGTTAATACCCTTCACGTATTCGCCCGGCTGTGCGCGCTCCACCAGTTTTTGCCCTGCCATTTTTGCCACTTCATCAACCGGTAAATTGTTGCTGTCGGCCAACTTTTGATAGTTTTCCGTGCGCGCGGCGTTGATGCGGTTAACCAGCGCCAGGGTTTCTGCATCTTTCGCGATCGGGGCAATATAACCGCTCAGCGTCTCCCCAACGCGCCCCTGCGCACGCGCGTCGTTCAGCGTCAGCGTGGTGGCCTGCACGTTCATCCCCAGTGCCAGTAAAATGAGAGCTAGTGTGCGTTTCATGGCGTCCTCAGAACAGATCGCTGCGTGATTTCAACAGGGTTTCAACGTCTTTATCGACCTTAATATGGATCTCATGTTCGATTTTCACGTTCATGTTGATGGTAATCGGCTCCTTCGGTGCTGCGACTTCAATGCGCGGCGTACAGCCCGTCAGCATCGCGACCACAGCAACGGTGAGCACACCAGCCATCTTTTTCATTGTTGTTCCTCACTTTCCTTGCCAGTCGAACTGCGGGTACTGGGTATTGCCGCGTGTTGCTCAAACCAGGTTTGCAGGTTGTCCCCAAAACGCAAGCTGCGCCAGAGGGTAAAGACATTCTCGTCATGGGTGTAGTTCAGGTTCACGGAGCTGCTTTTACCCTCTACCCGGCTCGTCCCCTTGATGGTGGCCTGCATGGTTAATTCGCCCAGATTATCTAAATTGATTCTCGTCCACGAACGTGAGATTTCCATATAGCGGAGCCAGTTGATTGCCGCGCCCGCTACCATATTATCGTTCACAATCGCATCAGCCGTATCTTTATCAATACGCAGCGTCATTGGCCCCGGGTTGGTCAACCAGCCATCTTTGATGATCCATTTTTCATTCTCCAGCCAGAACGGTAGCGCACCGCTCACCGGACCTGACACGGCAAACTGCTTCGGATTGACGGCGCTAATCAGTTCGCTGGAGGAGATATTGTCAACACGTAGAAGTGCGGGATCGTGCTGCGGCATTCTCAGTTGTTGCATGGTGATTTTCCCGCCGAGCGCTTCAACCTTCACGTTGGTGAGCAACAGCGGGTTTTCCTCACTCCAGGGATAGTTCCCCTGGAGATCCGCCGTGATATTCCGCGCGGTCACCAGGTTTTCCACTTCGCCAATGCGCAACGTAACCGGGCCACGCGTTCCCAGCGACCAGGTGCCCTTGCTAAACCGGAACGGCAGAACGAAGTCGACGCCGTTGATTTGGTTATCAGGCATCCAGGCGCTACCGGATTTCAGTACCCCGTGCCCGCCCGCCTCAAAACCTTGATCGGCAGCCGCAGAAAACGCGACCTGCGCATAGAGTTCACCTTCACGCAGCGTCATTTTCCAGTCCGGTGGGATCAACGACTGGAAAACGGTGAGAGACTGCTTCGGCCACCACGCTTGCCCGCGAAGACGTTCACCATCCCAGCGACCATTCATCTGAACCGGGCCGATTTTATCGGCATGGAGGTCGCCTTTGAACTGGAACAGCGTCGGGTCGGAACCGTCAACGCTGAAGGTCAGCACCGACGCTGGCAACACACTCCCCCCTGAGAACGTGGTTTGCCCGGCATTTAACGACAGTGCGCCACTGAATGCCGGTTTCGCGGGATCGCGTAGCCAGCGGATCGGTTTATCCAGCACCAGACGCGGTTTGCTGACCAGCATTGTTTCATACTGAAGTTTGTCGAACCCCGTCGACAGATCCGTCAGCGAGATCGCTGTATCGCGCCATTCCCCTTTACCAGCCACATCCCAGCGCGCGTTCATCGGCGTGAAGTTCCCTTTGCCCCAGTAGCGCCACTGCCACAGACCGCTGTCCGGTAAAAAATCGTTGGCCTGGCCGTCCAGATGCAGCTCAAAATCACCCATTTCATTTTCATGCGCCCGCAAAATGGCCTGCAGGCGACCATCCACGCCTTTCTGCGCCAGCTTCACGCCCGCCAGCGGCCAGCGGATTTCATCAATATTGAGGGAGTTAATGACGCGGCCACGCGAACGCAGCAGTGCGCCGGGTTCAAAAGTGAGCTGCGGATCGTTCAGGCTTCCGGTCAGTTTTGCCGGGAGCTTGGCATAGAGGACAAAATCGTTTTGTTTGGCTTCACCGCTCAGATGGAGCGGCATGTCACTGTTTTCCATACTGAGCTTGCCCGGCCCAATATTCAGTACCGCGTTCCCTTTCCCTGCATCGCCGTGGGTGAGCACGTTCAGGCGTCCGGCAATTGTGGCTTTCTCCAGCCCTTGTTGCCAGTTGTCGATCCGCATACCCATTCGCCCACTCATCGGCATGCCTGACAGGTTCCAGTTCCAGCGCCCGTCACTGATATTCAGCTGTTCCGCCGTAATTTGCCACGGCAGGTCGAGCAGCGGATCGGGGTTATCACGCGCCATGACCACCAGTTGCCCCTGGTTTTCTTCCCAGTTCAGATCGGCATCAACCAGAGACGTTAACTGTGGCACGCTAAAGGTGGCGAGCGCATGGCCTTTCACCGGCACGCCGTCCGGAACCAGTGGTAACGTAAACTCACCCACCAGTTTCACAGGCTGCGGGTAATCCGGCAACAGAGCGTCCAGTTGGCTGATGGTCAGCGTCTGGCCACGCAGTTTTCCCTTGATGCTCACCTGCTCACCTTTATAGGTGAGCTCCTGAATAGCGGGAGTCAGCGATGCGTGGAGTTCTCCCTGCCACTGTTGCCAGGGGGAAAGCGTCAGGCGGTGAATGGTGAGCCAGGTATTCGGCAATACAGCCTGCCACTGCGCCAGCGTTTTGGGTGCCACCGTGGATGGCGCAGTGGCAGGCAGCTTGCTGAGACACGCCGAATTAAGCTCAAGCGCACCAATATCAATGTTCCAGCGGCTGGGATGTGACAGCGTCGCGTTTTCTACGCGAGCCATTTCGCAATCCTCAACCAGATAGCGAAGATCGGGGATCGTAATGGCGTGACGCGTCAGTCTGGGGCTTTTTTCAAAAGCGATACGTGTCCCGACAGGCAGCCAGATCCCGGCTAGCGTCGGTACCCACTGCGCGAGCGTCATCAGCAGCGTCAGCGGCAACAAAATCAACAGCAGTAAAAGCGCGATTGCGGCTTTATATTTACCCTTCATGGGCAGTTAATATCCTGATTTAGCGAAATAATTAAGCCGACAGTGCCGATCATTGTCGCATGTTTAGTCATTCAGTTGAAGTGAGTGACCGTTTTAAGGATAGATGCTCTCACACTATGCGGTGAATTTTTTATTTTTAGCTATCTCAATAATTTATTTATTATTCAATGCGTTGAAAATCATCGCGAGTGGCTAATCGCGCAGAATAGTAGCAAATTATCAGCCCCAATTTATACACCAGGATTCCTGGTTATCGCCCCAAAATGCGCTTTTTTGCGTATCGTCTTTGCATTCATGTCAGGGCTGCCGTACCAGATGAAACATTATCAGAATGTTTTGCCGTCAAACGGGGTCGTTCAAAGCATGTCACGCAAAGGGATTACCACAACCACGAGCGAATCCGTTCAGGATTAAAAGGCCTGAGCCCGGTAGAATACCGGGCTCAGATTCAGTTAGCCGCCTGGCAAATCGCAGTCCAACTTTCGGGGAGCCGTTCAATCAGGCGGGGAGCTAACGTCGATAAAGAAATCTGATCTGAATAATAATTCAATCTCTAAAGAAACTACTTCTCAACAATTTCTTTTACGTCGGATTGATGAATTTGATGAACACCGCCATCTGCATCATTATAAGAGATCAAGCCAGTATCTTTATCTATTTTCGGTTTACCATGTGTCGATATCATATGACCGTCATTGCTTGATATGACATAATCACTTGAACATCCAACCGCCATAAAAACCATTGCTAAAGAAACCAGTGAAATTTTGTAATGTTTCATTTTAACCTCGAAACTGGAAGTATCATTTTTATAAAAGCATTCTTCGAAAAACATATGAAATATTATAAACAACGTCAATTCACGTCAACAAAACCAGCATAAAAACTTTCCTTAAAGTTATTTTGTTGTCGTTTCATTTAAAAATTCATTTTACCCGACAGGTGTAGAATCATGAATCGACACTATTAGCTATAAAGCTGAAAATGATCCCATTGTTGATTTCAACATCATTACACTTTGCCAACAAACAGCTTTAGTTTAATAACAAACCTTTCAAGCACCTCAGCTTTATGAGCAACCATTTAATATCCATTTAAACTTTATAATTTAACTTAATTGACAATATACCCACTTTATTTGGAGATAATGACGAAATGCCAAAAGATGCTGATCTGATGCGGATGAAAGTTGAACTCAATAAGAGCGTCCGCGAGCGTATCTTTCATGCAATACTTTTCGAACTGCTTGCCAATGTCATAATTGCGTTTTTTCTCTTCTGGGTGCTTAAGGTTTCGCTGATGCAGTCTGGCCTGCTGTCACTGGTATCCGCGCTAACTGCCATGGTCTGGAACTACATCTTTAACAAAATGTTCGACGAGTTGCAGAAACACTACACATTTGAGCGTAGTTTTATGATACGGACGCTACATGCTGTGACGTTTGAGATGGGGCTGATAGTCACACTAACACCGGTGGCAATGCTGCTGTTAGGCTTGCCATTACTCGATGCCTTTTTTGTTGAGATTGGCCTGGTACTGTTTTTCCTGCCCTATACCTTGCTCTATAACTGGAGTTATGACCAGCTTCGCTGGATATTTTATGGACAAAAAAAAGCGGGGGATTTACCGCTCCAAAATCCAATAAAAAAGAAAATGTGACATACCCATATTACTATTAATACAATATGAATATAGCAATTCACATTATGATGTGCCGAGTCGACATTGCCCCGGAGTGTATCCATATTCGTTATGGAACGTTCTGCTGAAATGCGCGCAGTCACTAAAGCCAGTACGTAAAGCGATTTCTGTAATACTTTCACCCGAGTTACGTAAAAGCCATTTACCGTATTTCAGACGGCAGTGCCTGATAAATTCAGTAGGTGTCTGGTTAAATTCTGATTTGAACAATCGGCACAGCTGTCTTGAACTCAGGTTCACCTGCTCTGATAACCATTCAGTACTAATTGATTTAACCAGGTATTCCTCAACCAGAAATACAGCTTTACGCAAACGAGGATCTGATACGCGGGTGAACCCAAGGGCCTGTGAAATGCTGACGGTATTTTGTTCCAGTCTGTTGGGTACGGCCATCTGATGAATAGCTTTTGTCGCCCTGTCTGGACCACAGTGTCTTCTGATAAGTTCAACCGCAGCAGATATTGTTGATATTCCCCCTGGACAGGTCATTATGCTTTTACTGTCAACATAGTTGCATCCGGTAACTGCCCTGACATCAGGGAAACGCCTGCAAAAATCTTCCAGATGATAGGGATGCACAGCAGCCTGCTGCCCGGCCAACAAACCTTCTTCGGCAAGCACAAAACTGCCGGTGCATATCCCCACGAGTTTTTTGCCAGCGTGCCAGGCTGTATTAATATACCGCCTGGCCTGGCTGGAGCCTTTATGCAGACTTCTGAGCAACCCGCCAATAACCACTATATAATCAAATTGTTCGGGATCCAGATAGCATACGTCTGTATTTACGGATACACCTGAACTTGAAACAATCACATCCGTGCCACAATCGCCCATAATATGCCAGGAGCAGCGTTTCTTATAACTGTCGTCACCATTGTCAGCCGCATGTCGCAAGGCGTCAACCAGACCTGCCAGAGCCATCAAGGGAAATTCAGGCCAAAGCAATATACCAACCCGCAGTTCGGGTACACCTGATGATAAAGCCGTATGCAGCTGATCTATATCATTAATAAAATCATAGGGTACCGCAGAAGATGAATTTTTCATTTCAAGCTTTCACCTGTAACTTTCCACATAGCACAGTGAATAATAACCCCAGCAAAAGTAACGATGCACCTGTAATGAAACGAGATGTCATCACTTCCCCTAAAATAAGATTACCGGCAAATATCCCTAATACTGGTGTCATCAGGATTAACGAACTTAACGATGCTGCCTGATACTGTCTTAACAGACTAAACCATACCAGATAACTAATAAACGAAACGACAATCGTCTGACAAGACAAGTTAAGCACAGCTGTGGTGTCCAGTACAATATTAAACGGCTCGCAAATCAGGGCATAGGTACAAAGCGCTATCGATGCAATAGCTAACTGGTAGAAAAGTGTGCAGGAGGCCGGTATGGTTGATAACATGGTACACCGTATAATTATTGTGCTAACCCCCCATCCCAGGCCTGCAATTATAGCAAAAAGATCGCCTGAGAGAGACCAGTCCAGATTCGAAGAGCCTATCCCTAAAGCAAGAGCAGTGCCTGCTACTGAGCATGAAACTCCAGCCCACTGATATTTGTTTAATTTCTCTTCCGGAATAAGGAAGTGAAGTCCGACTGCTGTGATGACTGGTGCGGTATATAAAAAAAGCGAAATATGCGAAGTCTGTGTCCTGGTTATTGCTGCGGTAACCATAAAAAACTCAAGTGCGAAAAGTCCCCCGGTCATCATGGCTGCGGGCAGCAACCTGGGATCAGCAAGTCTGCGAAGTATGCAGTCCTTCTTATTGAGAAGAAGAAAGACCATTAATGCGGCCACACCAGATCTTAATCCGATCTGCATAGATGCAGTTATATTTGATTCAAGTAATTTTATGGCCACTTGCTGCCCTCCCCAGATACTACAAATTAGTATCATGGTAAAGAATACCTTCAGATCTATTTTTTTTCGCATTTTAAATTTAACTATGACGTAATGTAAAAATATCCTCCCCTATGATAGGAAAGACATAGGGTCAGATTAATCAACCACGCCGCCTGATGCCCCCCTCAACCGGGAACAGTAGCGGCTGATGGCAAAAAGGAGTCAGGGTTGCCTGATAAAATTAGAACTGATTGAATCACACTCAGTTTGAGACAGCTTAATAAGACTTAATCCGGAAAGAGTTTCTTTGTGTTCGTTTCTGAATATGACAGCGCCAGTCTTTGTTTCATATGGTTGATATTTTTTAAACAGGTTGCCATCGGCACCATTTGCGATAACCTTACGATCGCTGTTACCATCAAAAAGTACAAAGCATGTTTTGTGAGGAAGAAAACCACTGCTACTGCCAGTGTTGGAAATATTCAGTTTAAATTCATCATAATAATACGACTTATCATGATACCACATTACACCTGATTCAGTTCTGACAGCACCGACATAAAAATCATCATAATTTTTTTTGTAATCATCATCTTTTTTAGCAGCGTGCGCAATTGTACTTATCAGACAAAGTGTTACCACTAAGACTTTCGAGTATAACTTCATGTTTTCTCCGTGAGGAATTTCATTACCAGATTAAATGACATATGTAATTTTACCATCTACTGGCAGGTGTGATTGAACGACACGGACAACGTGTTGAATTATTTTGACTCATTCCCGACCACGACAACCGCTTAGCCGCAATGTGGTGTGTCCAAAATTCAGTCTTATGAATCACCACGTGTTTAACAGGTACCTCAGAGTCATTTAAAATGGCTTAAAAAGTGGAGCCCATGAGCGGTAAACGTTATCCCGAAGAATTTAAAGTTGAAGCAGTCAAACAAGTTGTTGATCGTGGTCATCAGTTTCCAGCATTGCAACATATCTAAGTATCACCGCCCACAGTTGGCCTGTTCGTCTGCTTTGTCGGGTTCTGGACGTTCATCCGAGTGGGTTTACGCTCGGCTTCAGCAGCCGCATTCACCACGACATCAGGCAGTTCTGAAACTGACAAAACAGATCAAACAGTGCAGTCTGGAATCGGGATGCATTTATGGTTATCGCAGGATCCATTTGGATCTGCGAAATAGTGGGCGGCAGTGCGGAGTGAACAGACTCCTGCGACAATTCAAGCCTGGTGCTCCGGATAAACGCCTGGTAACGGAAATACAGCTAACTCGATATTCACCAATACCTCATCGGCCAGGACACACCTTGCTGCATCAGGTTGATAATCGGTATCATCCGCAAGATGTTTTACACGCAAAAAACCAAGATTAAAATAATTTTGACATCGTCTTGTAGGGATCCCGTTAAAATGAAAAAACCATCGTTAGAGATCTTCCACAACCATATGTCTTCACATGGTTATTACATGGACCAATGAAATCCACATAATAAAAAAACACCCATAATCACGCAAAAAGTGTGTTTATGGGATGCTAGATTAATCTACAAGCTTCAACTTAAATCCGTGATGGTTAACATTTATAGCGTACCAATCTCCTTTAAAGTAAATTTTAAAACTTATCTCATCAATTTGATCAGGCAGTTTAGGATTAAGAGACAACGTTTCATCAATACTCAGCCCACAGAATCCATACAGAATGTTCATATAGGTTCCACCCATCGCTGCCGTATGTAACCCATCCTGAGTGTTGCCATGTAAATTATCTAAATCACACCGTACATTTTTCAGAAAATAATCCATTGCTTTTTCCTGCATACCTAATTGGCTATATACGATGGAAAAAATAGAATACGAGAGAGAGGAGTCATGCGTGGTAACTTCGTCATAATAATTAACACTATTCATTCGACATTCAGTTGTTGTCACCCCAGGGAAAAGCATCAGAGCCAACACTGCATCAGCCTGCTTGGATATCTGATATCGATAAATAGTCAGCGGATGATAATGTAGCAACAAGGGATATTTGTTTTCATCATAAAATGGCCAGCGGTCTTTATTTATAAAATCACGATCCTGCATAACGATATTTTTATGGCTGTCCGTTAATAGACACATTATGGACGAATAGTACTGTAATTGCCCTAGCTCTTCATCGATTAGACCCAGTCGTTCCTGGATATTATTCCAACGTCCATGATCGCTGGCAGCGAGAATTTCAGAAAGTTGAACAACCCATTTGAAATGGAACTGCACCATGCTGTTTGTATAGTAATTATCATTTACCAGAACGGAATATTCATCCGGCCCGGTAACTTTATCAATATGAAAAGCCCCATCTCGTTCATACCCGACATCGCAGAAAAATCGAGCAGTTTCAAGTAAAACCTCATAACCGCCGTTGAAAAAAAACTCTATATCACCTGTAAACTGAAAATAACGAATAAAGGCATAGGCAATATCTGTACTGATGTGTAACTGAGCCGTGCCTGCTTCAAAAAAGGAAGATGATTCGATCCCAGAAATAGTTCTCCAGGGATAAGATGCACCCCGCTTATACCCAAGGCTCTTTCTGATCTCCCGTGCAGCCTCCAGCGTATTGATTCTGAACTGAAGCATCTGTTTTGCCAGTGATGGTGATGTATGCAAAAAAGCCGGGAATATATACATCTCAGCATCCCAAAAGTAATGCCCCTCGTATCCATTACCACTGAGTCCTTTAGCTGAAATGCTGGTATTACCGTCTGTGCCCAGAGAGCAAAGCAACGACCATAAACCAAAATTGACACTCTCCTCTATTCGAAGCTCAGACTTAACGGTAATTTTGGCATTTTCCCAGTACTCTGTAAGCCATGCCTGTTGCAATGCAGCCAGTTCATCAAATGTGATATCGAAACCGGAGAATTTAACCTGATGATATTCATAACTTAAAATCTTTGTAAAAACATCGCCAGTGACTGGCGTTGTGATAACAAACCGGTCTTCATACTGCTGCACCCGGTTTGCCGGAAGACTTAAATGCCAGCGCAGCATTGCTGACAAACCTGATTTACAGGTCGAAAAGGCGATATGCTGTTGAGCAAAATCGATATTATCAATCATCACGTTCTGGACATCATGGCTAACACGAGGATCGTTCAGATCTATAGTCGCGTTATTAGTGAAACGAAACTCATGGGATAGCACAATTTCTTCATCATGATTTAATCGGTTAAACCGGTAGTGAATAGCAAATAGATCTTTTTTTACCAGGGATGCAAGTCGCGTTATAGTAATACGTGTACGGCGTCCTTTTGGCGAACACCATATCAGCTCCCGTACCGTTGAGCCTGCAGACATATCAAGATATCGGGTGTGCTCTTCGAGATTACCTTCAAAAATGGTGAATCTCTCACCACCAATTTCAATGACCGCCATTTGTCCATCCACTACCCCAATCATCGTTTCTCCCGTCTCCGGGAAGCCATAGCAGCGCTCAGGATAATGAATATTCTTCGTCTCGTAGAATCCATTAATGTAGGTCTGCTTATTTGCACGATAACTTGTGTAGTGGTTTTCTTCTAACCCGCCCCGCACGCCAATAAATCCGTTTCCGTTAAAAAAAATACTTTCAGCTTTCTCGAGGCTGGACGCATCGAGTTCGTTAATATAAATACGCATACAAACCCTTTAGAGGAAATAAAGAAAAACGACGCATGCAAAAAATATGCGTCTTGTTGGTATAGTTTACACAGTGTACTTAGAAAGTATAATTCACCCCAATAATGAAAAGAGGAATATAGCCATTGAAGCGTTCTCTATTTTCACCACTCTGATATTTTAATTTCTTATAACTTGCCTCGCTAAATAATCGCCAACTTTTGGAAATTTCATAATTACCAGAAACACCAAGCTTGGCGTAATCCTCGGTCCATAAATGCGCCGAATTTGAATCTCGCGTCTTAACAAACGAACCAAACTCTCCCCAAAAGGAATAGGATAACTTGCCACTATTGAACCAAATTCCCGGTTTAATTATCCATTCCTTTTCGATTTCACCATCACCGCTTTTCGGTCTCCATTGACCAACCTGATAACGGAAATTTAACCATGCACCTGAGGTATCTGTGAATTTAAAGCCAAAACCCGGTTCAATTTCCCAGTATGGAAACTCCCCAGTTCCTCTTTTATACTCAACGTGATACAGACCATAACCATGAAACTCAACGTCAGGGGAGATTTGATACGTTCCAAATAATTTGGCCTCAGGCGTTGTTCGCTCATCAATACTTTCACTGGCGAGTTTTACCCCCCAACCGAGACTTCCCCTTGACAGTCCATAACTGCGGTTGACATAAATTTCCTGGATCGCATTCACACCCCGGTCATAGGTAGCATGTGTTAATTCGCCGTTGTAAAGCTCTTCCCTTCCAGAGTAAAATCCAAAATCCCATCCTGGCAAAGTATCATGTCGGAAATTACCCTGGATGAGCGTGTACTTAATCTTACCTTCATTAACACCATCACCACGTTTCGTTTGCTCAAATTCAACACCTGTCCCCAACATACCATGAAATACGCCAGCATCTTGTTCAGGCATATCCAGTGCAGAAAGCAACTCAGCAGTTGAATACTGAGATCTAAGCTCTTGTATTTTTGTTGCCAGCTTTTCATTTTTATCATCTTTCCTTTTTTCATCCGCCATCGTGGCACCTGAAAATAAAAAAATGAGTGCAGTAGATGTTGCTAACACCGTTTTATTCATAATATTAACCTTATTATCGCACGGTTGTTATAGCTCCCTCAAAAACTGGAGAGGTAAGGTACAGAAAAATAACCAAACGATGGGATAGACTCGTCAACCCCATCGTTTTTAAATTAACTATTAGTTAATGGATACTTTGAATTTCGCAGCCTCTGGTGGCAAAGTAATTAGTTGTGACAAAGTGGTTCCGCGAATATAGGCTTTACCTGTCCGATCAAATAAATGACATTTCTCTGCCGGTATTCTTATATTTAAGCGTTGCCCAACCTCAACATGCACAGTTCCCGGAACCCGAACCAGAACTTCCTGCCCTCCACGTACAAGTGTGGTATAGAGCAACGACTCGGTACCTAATCTTTCGAGACCTTCAACGATAACGCCCACACCCTGCTCTGCCAGATGAATGTCTTCCGGGCGAATGCCGATTGTCATAAGCGCTCCTGCGGCGGCCCCGATGGCGTTAACATCAGCCTTAAAGGTGTAATCACCTACTTCAACACAGGCCTGCTGTTCTGTGGCAGAAATAAGCGTTGCCGGGAGCAAGTTCATTTTTGGGGAGCCAATAAACCCTGCGACAAATAGCGTAGCGGGGAAATAATAGAGTTCCAACGGCGAACCAGTTTGTTCAATTTTCCCGTTACGCAGCACAACAATGTTGTCCGCCAACGTCATCGCCTCAATTTGATCATGCGTGACATAAATAACAGTCGATTTGAGTTTTTTATGATACTCGGCCAGCTGCAGCCGCATTCTCACTCTGAGCGAAGCATCCAGATTAGATAATGGTTCATCCAGTAAAAAAAGGCTGGGGTTGCGTACTATCGCCCGACCAATGGCAACGCGCTGTCGCTGACCTCCCGATAACTGGCCCGGCTTCTGTTTTAATAACGCAGTCAGTTCAAGCATTTCAGCCACGTTATGGATAGCCCTGGTTATCTCCTGTTTTGAAAGAGTGGAAAACTTTAAGCCAAACGCAATATTGTCATAAACGCTCATATGTGGGTAAAGGGCGTAAGACTGGAAAACCATGCCAATACCGCGCTCTTTAGGGGATATGTCATTGACAACCTCACCATCAAGTAGCATTTCACCTGATGTAATCTCTTCAAGACCGGCAATCATGCGTAGCATGGTTGACTTCCCGCATCCTGAAGGGCCAACAAATACGGTAAATTCTCCATCGTTAAGCGTTAAATTAACATCCTTGATAATATGTTCACCATTAGGGTAGATCTTGTTGATTCCCCTGAGTTCCAGTCTTGCCATACTTTAACCTGTCATTTGAAACAGGCAGGATGGCATCCTGCCTGTTAATTAAGCACCTATCCCGGCACCATTATCGAAAAGACTTAAGCAAGAATATTGCCCAGTTTAATCTTCGTTGTATCCTCAAAACGCCAGGTCGCGTGTCCGACACGCTCATCGGGGCCAATACCTATCACCCGCATACCGGCAAGCGTTGCCGCTTCCACCCCGGCCTCAGCATCTTCAACAACGATACAGTCGTTTGCATTTACCCCAACCTGACCCGCCGCATGTAAAAACACGTCAGGTGCGGGCTTAGAACGCATCACGGACCATCCATCACCAATAGCATCAAACAACGAGGTTAATCCAAGCCGATGAATAATCGGTCTGGCATTTTTGCTGGCAGATGCGAGCGCAACCTTAATATTCCTGGCATTTAACTCCAGCAGTAGCGACTCCATACCCGGCAGAACATCTGCTGGCGTGAGGGTATCCAGTAATGCAACGTAATAATTATTTTTACGTTCCATTAATTCCAGCATTTTCGCTTCGCTAACCTGTTGCCCTGCCAGAATAATCTCCAGCGATGCCCGTCGCGATACGCCACGTAATTTTTCATTAGTGTCACGATTAAAGAAGTAGCCCTCTTCATTTGCCATGCGTTGCCACGCCTGATAATGCAGTTCTGCCGTATCGGTAATGACACCGTCAAGATCGAAAATAAACGCCTTACACATTCAGGGTCACCTCTGAAACATTAACCGCATATTTGGTACCCGCGATATTAATATTGAGTTCAGTACCGTTAAACTCAGGACGTTCAATTCGGACATGTCCATGACTGACTTCAATTTCTAAACGCTCACCCTGCCAGTAAATCGGGAAATGAAGGCTGTTCCATCGTTCCGGCAAATTTGGATTGAGGCGTAATTCCCCGCCCAGCATGCGCAAACCACCGAAACCATAGACGACACATTGCCACATACCACCGATGGAGGCAGCATGAATACCGTGGTCACTGCTTTTCATCTGTTGCCCAATATCGATTGTGGCCGCGCGACTGAAGAGATCATAGGCCAGTTCAGGGTTACCAACGTCAGAAGCCAGAACAGAGTGGGTTGACAGACTCAACGAAGAGTCATGCAGGGTTTTAGGTTCGTAATAATTCCAGTTTGCCAGTTTCGTTTCGAGACTGAATTTATTCTCAAGCTGCAAGAACAGCACCATGATGTCGGCCTGTTTTGAAACTTGCATCTGGTTAACCTGCTCCAGGTTATAATCATGGAACAGCCCCCCGACAAAGCCCTGCTGTTTGTATTTACTCAGATCGATTAATTTTTTACTCAGATACGTATCATCCTGAGGAATAATATTGTCTTCTTTTCGCGGTTGTGGCAGATAAATATTATCGACTCGCTCAAGCCAAAGTGCATGTGCTTCACCCAGAGAGAGTTTTTCCGTCAATGCCGCCAACAGCGCAGGGTTAGAGGTTGCCAGGTCATCGTAATAACGAATAGCCAGACGAATATTTTCAACGACCATGTAATTGGTGAAGGCATTATTATCGACATGTTCTTTATATTCATCAGGGCCAATAACGTTACAGATCCCCCACATATTGCGATCCGCCAGCCATTCGAGGCGACTCGACCAGAATGTCGCCGTATCGAACATAATTTCATAGCCCATATCATCCATGAACTGCTGGTCACCAGTGACCTGATAGTATTGCCACAGGGCATAGGTAATATCACAGGTAATATGTTGTTCGATGAACCCAGACCATATTTTGGTTGCTTTGCCGGTGATAATGTCTACCGCACCCCATACTGGCGTAACCTCTTCACCAGTAAGCGCCGACTCCCATGGGAATTGCGCCCCTTGATATCCATTATCACGTGCTTTTTTACGCGCACCGCCCAGGGTTTTGTAACGGTATTCGAGTAAATTTCGTGCCACATCTGGCATGGTATAAATAAAGAATGGCAACATGAACACTTCTGTGTCCCAGAAGGAATGTCCTTTATACCCTTCTCCGGAGAGACCTTTCGCACCGATACCAAAGCGTGAATCGTGCATAGGCGTAAAAATGTTCAGCTGATAGAGCGCAAAACGGATAGCAAGCTGGTCAAAGTCCGCCCCTTCGATGGCGATATCCATCTTCTCCCAGCGGGAATACCATACCAACGCACTTTCCTGCAGCAGATCGTCAAACCGGCGATCTGCATTTTTTTGCACATCGGCAAGGGCATAGCTACGCAGTTCCGCTCTGTCATAATTCTTCACGTCGAACAATTTATCCCGTGAAGTATGCACGACTGCAACTTTCTCAAGACGTAGCGTTTCACCCGCTTTGCAGTCATAACCATAGGCAACAAAGACTTTGCGGCGGTCGATCTCCATTTTTGGTTCGAGCGTTCGCTCAACATCATTCACGAAAGTACGATGTGCCGTCATCAGGACGAAATCAACTTTGCTCTCCGTGGTCTGCTGAAGAAGTTCAATGTAACGCTTGTCATAAATGCGCTTTTCGCCCTCATGGAAATGCTGCGCCCCTGAATTGGATTGCTGAGCGTCAATACCTGTGCGAATGTCGATATGCGCATCGCAATTCACGGCCTTGATTTGAATATCAAAAGCCAGTAAATGAAGATTCGCCTGAGAGATAAAACGGCGGAATGTCAGTTCAAGTTCTTTACCTTCCGGCGAAACCCAGGTGATTTGTCGCGTTAATTCTCCATTTTTAACATTCAGTCGACGGGAATAATTCTTCACCGTTCCGGTATCAAGATGAAAACGGTGACCGTCAACATAAATTTCAATAGCACTGAAATCTGCCGCATTCGGCAGTTCAGTGACCTCATACTCATCGAATTTATTAAAGGTGCCAGCAACAAAGAAATTTCTGACCTGTCCGACATACTTTTCTTCCGTCGCGCTACGCGTCCCCATATATCCGTTGCCCTGACTCATGACAACTTCGCATTTTCCCTGGAAAGCGGGATCGAACGTTGTTTCTTCAACAACCCAATTTTTAAACGCACCATGCCCTGCATTATAATTCATATGCATTGAGGAAACCCCTTTTAAATTAACCTTTAACGGCGGAAGAAATATCGTTACTCACAAAATAACGTTGAAACACAATGAAGATGATTAATACCGGGACAGTCGATAAAAAAGCCCCTGCCAGTATTAAATTCCAGTCACCTGCAACTCCATACGCATTACGCAGGCTCAATAACCCAACCGGTAATGTAAAAGCATCGGCAGGGCTGTTAATAACGATGAGTGGCCAGAAAAAATCATTCCACGCCCCCTGAAAACCCAAAATTGTGACCGACAAAATTGCCGGTTTGGCCAACGGTATAAATATTTCCCATAAAATCCTTGCCGGGCTTGCACCGTCCACCAGCGCAGCTTCTTCCAGTTCTTTCGGGATGTTCTCAAAAAACTGTTTCATGATCAGCACCTGCCCTGAAGCTATAACTGAGGTGATTACCGCCCAGGGTGTATTCAACATCCCCAGTTCCCGGAACACCAGGTAGTTCGATATAAACGTCACCTGAGCTGGTATCATCATGCTAAATAGCATAAAGACGAATATTGCACGTGCGCCTGTAAATTTTAACCTTGCCAGTGCATAACCTGCCGTACAGGCCAATAAAAGCGTCAGGATGACTTTCCCTATAGCAATAACAAAAGAGTTAATCGTCCAGCTCATGAATAAACTTTTACCGGTATCCAGGCTGACCGATTCGGTATACACACGCACATAGGATTTAAAGATATAACCGATAACCCCCGGCACGACATTATCCCAGGTTGCAATTCGCCCTCTGCGTTCAATTTTCGTTGGGTCCAGCGTACTGTCTGTTAATACTTGTCCGCGTGGAACGGTCAACGTCAGTGGAAGCGTGGCCAGCAAGGGACCATCACGGTCATATTTCACCGTAAACTCCCACGTCTTACTGTGCCCTTTTTTCGTTACCACCATCGTGCCGTCTTTATCCGTAAAGGTTACGTCATTTCGTTGTTCAACAAGCTGGGGCGGGCTAACAGTGGCATAGTCCGCGGCGAAATCAGTCATAACCGCGGCTGCCATGCCAGTACCTGGCCGACGGCGTGGAATATCAATGTCTGGTGCCTGGATGTCTTTATCCGCCGGTGCAGCATATGTCACCCTGAACTGTACGTTCGCGCCTGGGGCAAAGCCGCCAAAGAAAGGTGCATGATTACCCGCTTTCCCCAGTTGCCAGGCAGCCCCCCAGTTGCCGGGCTGGACCTGCGCAAAACTAAACCTGAATGGCTGTTCCAGAGGGTCATCTTTCAGGCTTGCCATAAAGGCAACCGCAAAGGTACCCAACATAAGGGTAGAAACGAACAGCAACCCACCATATACCCAGGCAGCAATCGACCAGCGGCGAATCGCGTAATACCGACTGAGGTGTTGTGGAGAAATTTGTGTTTCTCTCTCGGAGATCAATGACTCAGCCATGCATTTTCTCCTTAACGCCAATAAATTTCTGCAAATAAACAATCATCAACGTAATCATCGCCAGTATTAGCGCCGCTGCGCTTGCCATTCCGACCTGCGGTGTGCCACCTGGTGGGAAGGCATTGTGGTAAACGTAATAGGCGAGCGTAATTCTCGACTCCAGCGGGGCCGCTGCGCCCAACAGGGCAACCTGGTCAAACATTTGCAACGTGCCTATGATGCTAAACGTCACAACAACAAAAGTGACAGGAGCCAACTGGGGGATCGTAATATGCCAATGCTGCTGCCATTTATTGGCACCATCAATACGCGCTGCCTCATACAACTCTCCAGGGATCCCCTGTAAGCCGGCCAGGAAAAGCAACATAAACGTGGGCACCGTGGTATAAATGTTTTGAATCACAATGGCCCACAGTGTGACCGGTAGTGGTCCAGCACTATCGCGTGTACTTAACCAATTTAGCTGGATAATCTCTTCACCCACCACAAGCCAGCCCGTCGCACTTAATGCCACTGTCGCCATACCAGCCACAATAAGCGAGACGATCCCCCACGCCGGATCACACCATCCTGTCGGCAGCCCCCGGCGTTTGTCGTTAATCACCAAAAGCAACTGACAGCCTGCTGAAACAACCGCAAAACAGCTTAGTTGTGGGTAATGATTAACAATACTAGTGACGAAACTATTCAAATAACCATTTTTCTGATAAAGCCAAATAAATATTAAGGTTATCGATGCACTGGATAGAATTCCTGGAACATAAAAAGCTGTTCTGAAAAAACTCTGCCCCCGTACTTTGGAGTTAACCAATATCGACAATGCCAGTGCCAGTATGGTTTGTATAAATGTCACAACCAGTGAAAACCAGATTGTATTACTCAGGGCCAGCAAAAAAAGATCATCATGAAATAAGGAAACGTAATTGTTAAAACCTGTCCATATGGCATCATTAAAGAGATCATACTGGGTGAAGCTAAAAATTATCGTTCGTATAAAGGCATATATAAAAAATACACCCAGAGTCATAACAAAAGGACCTACCAGCAACCATCCATATATTTGGTTGCGCATGTGTAATGAATTCATGGAAATGCCCAATTATTTATTTTCCAACACCGTATATTTATCCTGTGCCATTTTGATTGCCTTCTCTTGCGACATTTGTCCCAATAGTACGGCGGTTAATGCTTCATTAATCGGTGTTGCCCATGCCGCACCATACTGACGAAATGAGTAAGACTCGACATGCCCTGATATTGCACCTTCAAAGATATTTTTTGCCAGCTCGCTTTCTGCATTCTTATGTGTGAAATATTCAGAATGTCCTAATGCTTCGCGGCTTGGTAAAGCTAAACCCGATGCCAAAACCCACTCCTGTGATTTTTTACTGGTCAGAATTTCGACTGCTCGCTGGGCAGCTTCTGCGTTACGACTGTCAGCATTCCGCCCCCATGCTACGGTGAACAGAAGATTTCCTCTCTCCCCGCTGACAGGATCTTTAGGCAATAAAGATGAGCCATAAGCCAGATTTGGCGCTTTGTCGCGCAAATATCCGCCAATCCAGTTACCTTCGAACGCCACTGCCGTTTTTTCGGTGCCAAAACAACCGCCGCCCCAGTTCTGACCGAGATCAGACGCCAGGATGCCGGTTTTATCTTTTATGACCAGATCCGTATAAAAGTTAAAGGCTCGAGCAAACCTCTCATCAAGAATTGTTTTGCCTTTTTCATCAAAGGGCCTCCATCCTGTTGCCAGTGCAAATGGCGCAAAACGAGCGTAATCCGGCATGATACATATGCCTGCGACTTCATTCCCAAGAGATTTTTTAATGGCCAGCAGTTTGTCGCGAAGATCATCCCATGAATCATTATTATCAGGATAGGACTCGCCCGCATCATCAAAAATGTCTTTATTAAACTGAAGCGCAATGGTGTTAAAATCTTTAGGAATACCGTACTGAGTGCCTTTGGCTTCAAATGCTTTATTGAGCCCAGGGATAATATCCTGTGCAGTCTGATTAAGCTTCTTGTCATTTGCCGCAATTTTGCCTGAGTTAATCAGCACACTGGCGTAAAGCGCATCAATATAAAAAATATCGGGTGCCGTTCCAGCAGAAATCGCATTGATTATAAACTGAGAAAAATCGCCTTCGACAGCCTGGTATTTGACGTTCAGATTGGCTTTATCAAAATCTTCCGCAAGGACTTCTTTTATCAGCTTATTAAGTACAACGACATCATTACCACCCCACCCTGCGATGACGATTTCCGTCTTATTCGCAGACAACACATAACCACTTAACGAGAACAGCGTCAAAGCCAGAATTGTTTTTCTCATAGTAATCACAGTCCGTTTGCCTAAAGTGAATGAATTATGCAGCATTAACGTAAGCGCTTACGTTAATTTGATCACATTCGATTCCGTTTACCACTTCAAAAGCAAAAAAGCGTGACTTTTGTCACGCTTTTTTTTTATTTTACTGTACTGGACTTACGGCTTTTTACGTTGTTTTCCCTACCCGCAGCGTAACAGGGACAACCGTTCCTACAGGTTCAGCTCCAGCCTGTGCATCATCCAGTAAACTAGCGACGCGTTCCGCAATGGCATTTGTGTCCTGAACAATAGTTGTCATACCTTCAGAAACGCCGGGCAGACCATCATAGCCAACCACAGAGAAATGTTCAGGAAGCGTGTAACCGCGATCGCGTAACGCAGCGATGACACCCGCTGCCGTTTCATCGCACTCGCACACAAACCCCTGATAACACTCTAATTGTTTTTTATCAAGATGAATAAAATGTCTATACGCAGCAATTTCCCCCAATGGTTCGCTGCCCGTTCGAATCTCCTTGATAGGTATCGCATTAGCTGCCATTACAGACATATAGCCTTGATAACGAAACTGATAACCGTCTCCATATGTCGTTGGTGTCACGAAACAGATGTTGCGTAACCCTTTGTCGACAAGATGCTGAGTCGCAAGCCTTCCTCCGTTAAAATCATCAGGAGCTACCCAAAACGAACCATCATGCATGCCGATACAAACGTAAGGCAGCGCCGCGCGTTTGCAGGCTTCGATACGGGAATCGTCCTTGACGATACCCAGCAGAAGAACGCCGCCCACATCCGTCAGATCTATGTCTCCAAAGGTGACAGGGAGAAGATTACGCCCCGATTTTCTGATTGATGCGGAGACAGATGGCCAAAGCATGCCAAGGTAACGGGAGGGAAGAAATTCATGTGCGCCAACGGAAATGGCAATCGTATTTTTGTGACTTCCCGTCAACTCTCTGGCAGAGCTGCTGGGAACATAGCCCAGTTCCTTACAGACATTCAGGATCTTTTGTCGGGTTTCTTCACTTATTCCCGCTTTATTATTTAAAGCTCGACTTACCGAAGCGATTGAAACACCAGCAATTTTTGCAGCTTCATGGATGGTCGATTTTTTAAACTCAGAGTCATTTTTAGGCGTTGACACCCCTCCCTCCCGCGGTCGCTGTCGTAAATTTACTCTCATGTTATAGTACAATTTACGTCTCTCAAAAAGAAAAAATGAGTAAACAGTTATTTATTAAAAGAATTTATTTTTATTTTTACTGTTATGTTATACGCCACTACATCTCGTTTACGTTCATTTTTTCACGACAGCAGAATGACTGAGCACCAGTAACAAGACCCCTTTTATCCCGTTACCGTAATCAGGCCCCTTCGATACGGGGCCTGGGGGGAATTTTACTTCGTTGTGTAACCGCCGTTGACCAGAATAGTTTGACCGGTCATCCACCATCCATCACTGACGAGGAAACGAACCCACGGCACAATGTCCCCTATGTCCGTCAGACCAGTTTTACTGAACGGCGACAAGGCCGCAGCCGTTTTATGGTAAGCCACTGCATCAGCGCCCTCAGCCGGATAGAAGAAAGGCGTGTCCATCGGACCAGGGCCGATAGCAGTCACCGAAATACCGCGTTCACCCAGCTCTTTTGATGCTGCTCGCGTGAAATGTTCAACCGGTGCTTTCATACCCGCGTAGGCAGCGTAAAACGGGGTATACGCGCCAAGAAGAGAGGTCACCAGTGTACAAATTTTGCCGTTATCGTTGACCTGTTTACCTGCTTCTTTCAGAAAGAAGAAGGCCGTTTTGGCATTTACGGCGCTCATTTCATCGAATTCTGCCTCAGAAATTTCGGCCATCGGCTTTTTCAGCACTTTCCCCACAGTATTGATAGCAATGTCTGGTTTACCTATGGCAGCAACCACATCAGTAAACAGTTTTTCCATAGCGGCCGCAGAAGTCAGATCTGCCTGAAACGCGATGCCATTTGCCCCTGCGGCTTTTATTGCGGCTACTGTGGCTTCTGCGTCTTTCTGTGTTGAGGCGCTATTGTAGTGAATAGCAATCGCCCGGGCACCTTGCAAAGCAAAGTCGCGCGCTATCAGCCCACCAAGATTTTTGGCACCGCCAGCAATAAGAACGGTTTTCCCTCTGAGTGAATGATTGGTCATGAATAAGCTCCTGTAGCTTTAGTCCTCCGGGACAACCCCGTAAAAAGAGCTTAATGTGTAAAAATAAAACATAAATACTGATAATCTGCATACACTATCCAGAATTATCGAATAATGAGGGCATATGGATACCGTTGACCTGTTCAGAATTTTTCTTAGGGTCGCCGAAAACGGCAGTTTTGTTCGGGCTGCTGAAACGCTGAACCGCCCCGCCTCCACCGTCTCTGCGGCCATACGTGAACTGGAGGATCGTCTGAGCGCTCGTCTCTTTCACAGAACCACGAGAAGTGTCTCCCTGACGCTCGATGGCAATGCTTTTTACGCACACTGTCAGAAAGTTGTGCAGGATGTTGACGAGGCAGAAAATCTCTTCAGGCAGACCAGCGATGATGTGAGCGGGAAAATAAGGATCGATGTACCCGGACGCGTGGGCAGCCAGATAATTATTCCGGCGTTACCGGATTTTTTTAAACGCTACCCCGCCATCCAGATTGAACTCGGGGTGACTGACAGAAGCGTTAATCTTGCTGAAGAAGGTATTGATTGTGCAGTACGAGTCGGCGTGCTGAATGATTCTGGCCTGGTCGCCAAATGTATAGGGTACCTCGCTATTATTAACGTAGCGTCCGCTGGATATATTTCCACTTATGGGAAACCTGAATCACCTGACGATTTGCCTGAACATATTGCAGTAGGATATGCCTCCCCTACGTCAGGTAAGAAAGAGCGATGGGAGTGGACACAAGGCGAAGAGAGCGTCAATACCGATGTTAATAGCTGGCTTGTGGTTAACAGCGCCGAAGCATGCATTGCCGCATGTGTTGCCGGGATGGGTCTCATCCAGATACCAGCCTATGATGTAAAAGCGCTTCAGTCCTCAGGTGTATTGCAGGAAATTATGGCCGATTTCCGCCCCCCTCCTCTACCGGTCACTATTCTGTTTCCACATCGACGTCATCTTTCCCGCCCTCTGCGGATCTTTACCGAGTGGCTGACACCTCTTTTACAGGAAAAAATGGGACTTAACACCACAGCAGAACGCCGCGCTGTCCAGCGGGATCGGCAACTGGACAGCCGGAAAAACTTATTTATCAATATCGATAACGACGACTTGCCCACTTCTGGCTGATTCGCGGGCAGCATCGGCCAGCATCAACGCCCGCTTGCCCGCCTTGAAATCAGGTGCAGAAGATTGGCCACTCGCAATAGCATCAAGAAAAGCCTCAAGTTCTACGGCGTATGTTGGCCAGTAGCGCTCCATAAAGCCAGGATTGAGCACATCGCCCGCTGCCGTGGTGTGCGCTGAATAACGTTCGAGCGCTGTCCGACGTTGATTTGCGGAACAGACCATGCCCTGCGAACCAAAAACCTCCACACGCTGGTCGTAGCCGTAGACTGCGCGCCGGCTGCAATCAATACGGCAGAATGCACCGTTGGAAAAACGTAGCGTAACTTGCGCGGTATCGGAATCACCCAGCGCGCCAATCGCCGGATCAACCAAATTACTGCCCATCGCAAAAACCTCGATACGCCCTTTGGCTCCCGAAAACCACAGCGCCAGATCAAAATCATGAATCATCTGATCGTGGAATTGTCCACCGGAAACGGCAATATACTCAGCAGGTGGCGGGCTGGGGTCGCGGCTGATAATGGTGATCACCTCTACATTGCCCACCTCGCCGCGCGCTACGGCCTCGCTCACCGCGCGCAGTGTGGCATCAAACCGACGCTGGAAACCGATCATAATCGGCACTTTGCACCCTTCAATCTCTTTTGCGCACAGTTCAACTCTGGACATATCCAGATCGATGGGTTTTTCGCAAAGAATCGCTTTTCCCGCTTTTGCTGCCGCGATTATCAGGTCCACATGGGTATGGGTTGCAGAGGCAATAATTACCGCATCAAGGTTGGGATCGGATAACGCGTGTTCCGGGGTATCCGCCACCCGCCCGCCATATTTCTCCGTCAGCTTGCTCGCCCTGGCGAAATCCGGGTCGACAATCCAGGCCAGTTCCGCACGGTTGTTCGCCGCAACATTGGCGATATGACGCTCACCCATTCGTCCTGCGCCGAACACGCAAATCTTTATTTTTTCTGGCATAGCAAAAATCCTGTTAAAGGGTAACAAGTCTGGCTGCCTGAGCAGGAACAACAACATCACTCACAAAAAGTCCCCCCGCACTGGGAACCTCATCAAGCTCCTGGGCAGTATGACGAACGCGAAGCGTCGTGATAAACAACTGCTTCCCTTGCTGGCCGCCCAGCGCCACGCAGGTCGGCCCCTTCACAGGCAGAGTGATTCGATCGGTTACTTCGCCTGATGGGGATATACGCACCACGCATCCCCCCCATACCCGCGCACTCCAGTAACCGCCCTCACTATCGACGATGGCACCGTCAGGCAAACCAGGCGCAATGCTGGCCTCTGCAAGCGGCATCAGTTCGTCAAAACGGGAAAAGTCCGCACCAATGTTGAAACGACGGATCGTGCCAACGGGTGTATCGGTAACGTACATTGTTTCTCCGTCCGGCGAAAAGGCTATGCCATTGCTGATGGTAATGTCGCCAAGAAGCCGGTGCAGTTTTCCTTCAGGAGAGAGTCGGTACAGGCTTGCCACAGGCTGCCGGTCACGTTCATCAAAGGTACCGAATACGATACCGCCGAATGGATCAGCCGCAGCATCATTGACGCGTGTTTGCGCGAGCGTCGGTTCAATCTCGACAATCGTCTCAAAGTGGGTAAAGCCACCGTCGGTGCGAACGATGCGACTTGCCAGCCCGACAATAAATCCGTCCTCTTTTCGCGGCAGGATAAACCCGGCACGCTCCGGCAGCGAAAACGTTGAAAGCTGCTGGTGGCTATCCAGCCGGTAAATCCGGCTCTCTTCAATGTCTGTCCAGTAAAGGCTCCCGTCACGCGGGTCCCATACACAGCCTTCTCCCAGCGTGTTTTGCGCATCGATCAGACAGGTCGCGTTCATACCGTCACCTTGCGTGCTGGCGCGATCCCCACTGACTGCAGATAATCGTAGCTTGCACAGGCATTATCGAATGGTGACGCCGCGCCGGTAGGGTCCACATCCTGCTCCACTACGGCCAGCCCCTGATAATTCATGCGCTGCAACGCGTCGTTCACAGCGACAAAATCAACGACACCATTGCCAAGAGGACAAAATACGCCGCGCGCAATCGCGCTAAAGAAATCGACGCTTTCGGCGACACAGCGGGCGTGAACATCGCGATCAATGTCCTTAAAATGCATATGACCAATACGTGAATGGTATCGTTCTATCAGTTTGACAGGGTCAATTCCGGCATAGGCCGAATGCCCGGTATCGACGCACAGACCGACCAGATCGTCAGGAAGATCGGCCATCGCACGGTCGACTTCATCTTCAAATTCGATATAACACCCCGCATGCGGATGCAGGTATGACTTCACGCCATACTCATCCCTGGCAAGCGTGGCTATCTGTATGATGCGCTGCATCATTTTTCCCCATTCATCGTGGGACAGGCGCGGTGCCACAGCGGATTGCCCCGCCGTTCTGCCACGCTCGGCAGAGACGCAGTCAATGATCACCAGACGCGGTGCGTCGAGTGCTTTGAGGATTTCACAGGTTCTGCGTGTTTTATCAAGCACCTGAGGTAACGCTGCGGCGTCGGTAAGCGGATCAAACAGCCCACCGGCAGAAAGTTGCAAATTACGGGCCGAGAGCGCCTGCCCGAGCACCGACGGGTTGTCCGGCAGATAGCCTACCGGTCCAAGATCGAACGCTAAAAAACCGGCGCGAGAAACATCGTCAAGAACCCGCTGCCAGGCAGGGTTTTCCGGACGATCGGCAAAATCAACACCCCAGGAACACGGCGCATTAGCTAAACGATAACGTTGTGACATTATTCTATCTCCCCAGTATTGACCCAGCGGTTTTCATCAATGGACATCAGAACCGCGTCAATCACCCTGTCGACACGATACCCAAAGTTAAAATCAGTGACCCAGCGTTTACCGAGCGCAACGGATTCGATAAGACGGCGCGCTTCGATAATCTTGAGATCGTTGTAACCCAGTGGATTACCCTGCAGCCCATAGAATGCAGCATAATCAGGGTGCTCCGGTGCAGATAAAATCCGCTTATAACCACGTTCAGCGGGATCGTCAGAGGCGTTGTAAAAGTACAGTTCGTTCATTCGTTCCTGGTCGAATAACAGCGAGCCTTTCGTGCCCTGAATTTCATATGCAAGATAGAGTTTTCGGCCAGTGCCAATACGGCTGGCTTCAACATAACCCGATGCACCATTTTCGAACCGGCAGACAAACTGAGCCAGATCGTCGTTTTCAACCGTGCGCGTTGCCCCCGATACCGTCTTGCGCTTTTGATGCAAGATCTGACTGGTGCCGCACACGTCGGTTACGTCTCCGACCAGATAATGTGCCAGGCTCAACACGTGGCTGGCCATATCCGCCAGCGCGCCGCCCCGGCCTGCAACCGCCGCATCTGAACGCCACGTGAAGGGAAAATCGGCCCCCAGCATATAGTCATTATCGAACATGCCGCGAAAGTGAAAAATATCACCCAGCGCTCCAGACTGTATAAGCTGACGCGCATAAGCCTGAATGGGGCTGCAAAGATAGTTGAAGCCCACCATCGTCACAACGCCAGCGGCTTCTGCGGCCTCTCGCATCTGCCGGGCTTCGCTAGCGGTATTCGCCATCGGCTTTTCGCAGTAAACATGCTTGCCCGCCGCAATCGCCGCCAGGGCGATATCAGGGTGTTTGTCATTTGGCGTGGTGATATCGATGACATCGATATTGGGATCGTTGACGATGCTACGCCAGTCCGTGGTGTAGTGCTCAACATCGAAGCGCTCAGCAAAATCGCGGACAATGTCTTCATTAACATCGGCGACGGCCACAATCTTGAGCACCGCAGGCTCTGTACCGAAAATCCGTATTGCGCTCTCAAATGCCGCCGCATGTGCGCGTCCCATCCAACCCGCACCAATAATACCGACTCGAATCACTGACATTTCATATGCTCCTTGTTTGTTAGATTTACAGTGGCGCGGGTTCACGACTGCGCCCAGGGTTTGTTTGATTCATCTCATTCGCAATATCATCCAACTCATCCCCACCGCCCATCAGGGTGTAGAGTTCCTCAAGGCTCACCTCGTCACGATTGAGGGTGTCGAGAGTCGTCCCGCGTTTGAGGACGACGAACCGGTCGCCGACGGCATGCGCATGTCGAACGTTGTGGGTAATAAAAATGACGCCCAACCCTTTCTCACGAACCTGATTGATGTAGCGCAGAACCATCGCAGTTTGCCGGACGCCCAGCGCCGATGTCGGTTCATCGAGTATCAGTACTTTCGCGCCGAAATAAACCGCGCGGGCAATAGCAACGCATTGCCGCTCTCCCCCCGACAGCGTACCCACGGCTTGCTCCGGGTCACGAACATCGATACCAATTTTCAGCATCTCCTCCCGGGTGACTTTCAGCGCATGCGCGGTATCGAAATACCTGAAGGGGCCAAAACGCTTCTTAGGCTCACGCCCCATGAAGAAGTTACGGGCAATGGACATCAGGGGGATCATCGCCAAATCCTGATACACCGTGGCGATGCCCTGATCGAGCGCATCGCGGGGGCTTTCAAGCGTGACGGGTTGCCCTTCAACCAGCAGTTCCCCCGATGTCGGCTTATGTACCCCCGATAAGGTTTTAATCAGCGTAGATTTACCGGCACCGTTGTCGCCCAGCAGGCACAACACCTCCCCCGGATGGACTGAGAGTGAAACACCATTCAGCGAAATGACCGAACCAAAGTGTTTAACCAGATCGCGAGCTTCAATTAATGCAGTAGTAGCCATTTTTAGCGCTCCCCAGTAGCGCGCTTACGCACGACGTTATTGAACAACACGGCGACCAACAGCATTCCGCCAAGGAAAACCTGGTACCAGTCCTGATCGATACCGGTGTAACTCAACCCAATGACAACCATGCCAAAAATAATGGAACCGAAGAAAGCACCTGCTACGGAGCCATACCCCCCGGTTAACAGACACCCACCGATAACCGCAGCAATAATTGCTTCAAATTCCTTCTGGAATCCACGGGTGGCATCTGTCGACCCCGCATCAAGCACCGTTAACACCGCAACAAGCGTGGCGCAACATGCGGTAGTCATGAACAAAATGAGTTTCACTCGAGCCACTGGCACACCGGAATTACGCGCTGCCGCGGCATCACCGCCAACGGCGAAGATCCAGTTACCAAACGTTGTCCGGACTAATACCACGGTTGCGACGAGCGTTAAGCCAATAAACCAGAGAACAGAGACAGGAATGCCTTTTACGCTCGGATCGCCATTCGGAAATGTCGCGATAATGTCGTGTTGCGCCAGCCAGCTAAACAGACCTGTAAAGGCATTGCCGGAAAACAGCCCCAATAGCCAGGATGAACCTGCCGCCTCAGTCACATTGCGCAACTGAGTCAACCCCCCTGTAGCCCATTTCAGTCCCACCAGCGTCAGCCCACGCAGGATAAAGAGAAAAGAGAGCGTGACGATGAACGACGGTAAACCCGTGAGCAAAACCAACTGCGCGTTAATGGCACCAAACAGCATCGCGACCAGAAAGGCGATCACGATAGACAGGCTGAGCGGTAGATGGAAAACCACCAGACAGGTTCCCAGCGTCAGCCCGGCGAAGGCGATCATTGAACCGATGGAGAGGTCAAACTCTCCGCCAATCATCAACAGTGCAGCGCCGATAGCCAGGATTCCCAGCTGTGATGCGGGTGTCATGAAGTTCACGATGCCCGCGACAGAAAACATGGAGCTGCTTGCTGTCATCAGGAAGAACACCCCCACCAGAATCAGCCCTGCCATAGCACCGAGTTCAGGGCGTCGCATTAACCGGCGCAGAGGCGAAACGCTCTTCAGTCTCTCATCTGGCAGAACCGGTGCTTTGGAAGTACGAATGTGTTGCATAAATTCCTCCTGTTAGCGAATAGCCTGTTCAGACAGCGCCATCACTTGCTTAGCCTCTTTCTTTGTTACGAATTTTGGCCCGGTTTCGATAAGTTTATTTCCAGGCAGTAACCCATAACGAATGTCGTTCACCAGCAGAACAGTCCCCAGGTAACCAAAGAGATAAGGCTGGTGCTCAACTGCGAACTCCGCTTTCCCTAACTCAATGTCTTTCAGAAAACCAGGAGAAAGGTCGAAGGAGACGACTTTCAGGTCTTTACGCTGTGCCTCCTGAGCGGCGGCAACCGCTGGCTCGCCGGACTGTCCGGCGCTAAGTGCAACCACCGTATCAATGGACGGATCCTGCGCAATCGCGGCGGTAACTGTAGATTTGACCTGCTGGAAATCGGCTGTTGTCGGTAATACTTTCACCTTACCGCCGAAGCCATCCTTAACGCCGCGACAACGATCATCGAGCGCGGTATTCCCCACTTCATGGTTAATACAAATGACGTTTTTCTGCCCCTCTGCCTTGAGCCGTTCACCCACCGCTTTCCCTGCGGGATAGTCTGCTTGACCAATATGCAGGAGCGTCCCCATACCGGAGGCTACATCCGCGCCGGAGTCGATAGAGATAACCGGGATGCCGGACGCAGTGGCATTCTTAATGGCGCTGCTCAGCGCATTAGCATCAGGAATACTGACGATAATGCCCGCCGGGCGTTGATTCACTGCCGCATTAATCAGGTTCGACATCTGAACCATGTCAAATGATGGCGGAGAACGATACTCGACTGTCACCCCCATCTGTTTCGCTGCATCGGTGGCACCATGCTTAACAATGTTCCAGTACGGATCGCTGGATAAGCCGTGTGTAATTAAAATAATTTTTTCCGGCGCAGCTGCGTTTGCGTGCAGGGTAGTTGCTGCCAGAATGACTGAAAAAAGAAGGGTTTTGAGCTTTTGACTTGCGTTCAACATGATCAATCTCCAGAGATTATTTCATTCCGTCCGATGTAGCCTTGCAGGTCTTTAACGTGCAGGGCTTCCGGGTTAATTACGGAAACCGTAAAACCCTTTACATCGAGCCAACATTAACGACGTCCCAGGCAGGACTATCGGGAATTAAAGAGTTGTCATAACCTACCGTCCCGCAATGGGTTCGGGGCGTGACTCGGGATGGGGGGCTTCCCGCGCCGCCCGAACTTCTGCTGCTATCGTCGCCTTCAGATGATTAGCATCACTATTAGGGACGACAAAGTTGAACCCTTGTGCCGCCCAGCGGGCCGCAACCGTTCCAGAAGGGCAGAAAATACCGATATGTTTGTTGTGCTTTCGGGCAGCCTGACGACAACGTTCAATCGCTGCCAGCACGCTGGCATCGGTTGGATCCGCAGACGTGCCTTTATTCATACTCAGCCCCAGATCGTTAGGGCCAATGAAAATACCGTCTAGCCCTTCCACAGCAACAATCTCATCCACAGCCTCAAGACCCGATATCGTTTCAATCATGCCAAGACGAACCACTGTCTGGTCAGCATGTTCAAAATAGTCGCTCCCTCCGTAAAGCAATCCTCTCGAAGGGCCGAAGCTGCGGCTGCCATTGGGTGGATAGCGTGTCGCCTCGACAAAGTCGTGGGCCTGCCCGGCATTGTCGATCATCGGGCAGATGACACCATAGGCCCCCGCATCCAGCGCCTTCATCAACAGCGCAGGGTTGCCGTCTGGCACTCGCACAAACGGTGTCGCCGGGGTGGCTGAAATCGCCTGCAACATGCTAATCATGGTCTGGACATCGGTCATACCATGCTGGAGATCGACCGTGACGCAATCTGCTCCACTCCAGCCAATCATCTCCGCGCTATAGCTGTTGCCGATGGAAAGCCAGGCGGATACCGCTACCTCACCTTTTTCCCAGCGTTCTCGTACCTTATTTGGACGCATATGACACCTCTTTAAGTACCGAACGATTAACCACCAGCTCTGGATTGAGTGTGCCATCCAGTCCCGCCAACGCATTGTTCACCGTCATGACGCCCATCCCGATCAGCGCTTCAGTACTGAGTGCCGCCGAATGGGGACTGAGTACAATATTCTGCTCACTGAGCAGTGGTGAATGAGTGGGAAGAGGTTCTATGGCGAAGGTATCAAGCCCGGCACCGCGTAAATGCCCACTTTTAATGGATTCAGCCAGGGCATCTTCGTCGACGATCCCACCGCGTGAGCTGTTAATGACAACGGCCCCGGCAGGCATTAGCGCCAGTTCACGTGCCCCGATAAGATTGCGGGTTTCAGGCATCAGCGGCACATGCAACGTGGTGATGTCAGCCTGCACCAGCGCATCGTCCAGCGAGCTTACGAACACCACGCCGGGGAAGTGCTCCTGCCGGGCAAAAGGATCGTAAACCACAATTTCCATCCCAAAAGAGGCTGCACGCAGGGCGACCTCCTGCCCGATACGTCCATAGCCAATCACCAGCAACTTACGACCACGCAGCTCAAAGCACGGGATTACCGAACGTTCTGTAAATTTGCCTGTGCGTACCGTCGCATCCTGGCGAATACCTGAACGCGCAACCGCCAGCATTAAATAAAGGGTATGCTCCGCGACAGAATTTGAATTCACGTTGCCGACGATAGTCACAGGAATACCGCGCACGGTGCAGTATTCAACCGGAATATTGTCATAGCCAACGCCGTGTCGGGAGATGACCTGCAGGTTAGGTGCAGCCTGCAGTACCTCCACCGGCAGTGGCGCATCCCTGACTGTGATCGCATCGGCATCCCGAACGTGTCTTAACAGATTATCGGTGGAAAAGTCGGTCACAATCTCATAAGTCACGTCCGTTCGTTCATCCAGAACGCGTAACGCAGCGGGATGAAGCGGTTGGATACAAAGAATTTTTTTCATTTTCATCTTATGCCTCACCAGCGGGTGCCATAGAGCGGTACTGGCGCTCCAGTCGCAAAGAATCGTTCTCGTAACGCCGCGGCCCTGTCTTTAAACAGATTCAGCGGAGTGATCACCGGGCGATGAGACTGCGTAGGGTCGTACCCGATCGTCTTTTTCGCCTCCGTTAAATCCCAACGACTGCCCTCATTTCGCGACACAATATTGAGTACTGCAGATCCCTGAAACGGACTGGTTATCGACTGAACCACCGCCTGTGCCCAATCTTCATTACCCAGCCACATCTCCTGCCCCCAGCGGCCAAACGCCATATGTGGCCCAGGTTGATTCTCACCCGGCTGGCAGTAGCCAATTCTGAGCGAAATGACCGACATTCCCGTACGGATCCCGGAAACCTGCCCATAGCGCTCAACAAACAGTTTGGATGCGCCATAAGGGTTAACCGGTCGTGGGCTTAACTGGCTGGTCAGTAATTCGTTTCTGAAACGGTATCCTCCCAGTACCCAGTTGGAACTTGCGAAGACAAACCGTCTTACCCTTGCCTCTTCTGCTGCCCGGAAGACGTTTAGCGCCAGCTCAATATTGAGGCGTGTTATCGACTCCCACGAACCAACCGGCTTCGGGTCTGCCGCCAAATGAAGCACGGCGTCAACGCCTTCAAAGTGCTTCGCCCACGCGGTGTCATAACGCTCGAGGTCGGCGGTAATCACCTGCGGGTCATTCGTTGAGTTGCGCCCAATACCTTTCACTTCAATGTTACCCAGCGCGTTTAACGCCGCTACCGCTTTGGCACCCAGATTACCGGTTGAGCCGGTTACCAGAACGCGTGTCATGGCATTCATAGCGCCTCCTATATGCCCTTGCGCTGATGTGAACGCTGAGACTCCTGCGCAGTACGCGCATCCGCGATAGACGTGCGGTTTGTCACTTCCGGCATACCCACATCCCACCAGGAGCCACCTTCCGCCCATTCATAGGGGTGGGTGCGAATGGCAATGACATACGTCCGATCCGCCATACGGGCACGTTCAAGTGCCGCTTCAAACTGGTCAATCGTGACGACGTTTTCGGAAAGCGCCCCCATCGAACGGGCATGCATGGCAAAATCAATGCGCGGAACTTCCCCTGCATGCTTAGACGAGGAAAATAGGTTGTTAAATTCAGCACCACCTTTAGCGACCTGCAGACGGTTAATGACGGCAAAACCACCGTTATCGCAGACAATGCAGATGAATTTGTTGCCGGTCAGTACCGATGAATAGATATCTGAATTCATAAGCATGTACGAACCATCGCCAACGAAGGCAAAGATCTCGCGGTCAGGGTTGGCAATTTTTTGCCCATAGGCACCGGCGATTTCATATCCCATACACGAAAAACCGTATTCGGACTCAAAAGAGCCAACGCCGACGGTTTTCCAGGTGCAATACAACTCGCCGGGAAGTCCACCCGCAGCAGAGACCAGCACATCGGTCGGTTTAGCGTTGCGCTGAACCGCGCCGATAACCTGAGCGTAGTTGGGGATCGCCTGAGGTTTAAATGCAGTATCACGTTCGATAATGGCATCCCAGGCGGCTTTTTCCTCAACGGCGCGCGCACCCCATTCAGCGGGGGCAGACCACCCTTCGAGCCGTTTCGTTAACGCCCTGAGCGACAGTTTTGCATCCCCGACCACGGGCTGCGCCATATGTTTATTCGCATCTGAACGATTGGTGTTAAGAGAGACAAAACGCACATTTTTATTACGGAACACGCTCCATGAGCCTGTCGTCATATCCGCCAGACGAGTCCCGATATTGATAACAACGTCAGCCTGCTCTGCAATTCTGTTACCGGCATGCCCTCCCATTACCCCGACAGAGGCCAGGTTCAGACGGTGTTCGTGGAGCAGTGCTGAACGCCCCATCACGGTCTCTACCACCGGGATACCAAACCGTTCAGAGAAGACCGCCAGAGCTTCGCAGGCTTCGGAATAATGCACCCCGCCACCGGCGACAATCAGCGGTTGTCTGGCAGACCGGATAATGTCGGCAGCTTCATCCAGCTGAATATCGGGAGCCTGATAGCGTTCAATACGGTGTACGCGCTCTTTGAAGAATTCGACCGGATAGTCATATGCCTCGCCCTGTACGTCCTGAGCCAGCGAGATCGTGGCTGGCCCGCAATCCGCAGCATCGAGAAGTAACGAAACTGCCTGCGGCAGAGAGCTAAGGATCTGCTCAGGTCGGGTAATACGATCAAAGAAAGCTGAAACCGCTTTGAAGGCATCGTTGGAGGTCACCGACAAATCGCGAAAATGTTCTACCTGCTGTAGTACCGGATCGGGCAGTCGCGAAGCAAAGTTGTCTCCGCATAGCAGCAATACCGGAAGGCGATCGGACATGGCGACCGCTGCTGCTGTCACCATATTTGATGACCCCGGTCCTACAGAAGCTGAGCAAACATGAATCTGTTTGCGGCGTCTGGCGCGGGCATATGCTACTGCCGTGAGCGCCATCGATTGTTCGTTCTGACCGCGATAAGTCGGCAACGTTGCCTGAACTTCTTCCAGTGCCGACCCCAGACACGTTACGTTGCCATGGCCAAAAATTGCGTGTACCCCAGTAAAAAGCGGCAACACGTCACCCTCTGTGTCGATCTTTTGCGCCATCAGGAATTTAACAATGGCCTGGGCAAGGGTAAGGCGTATCGTTTCCATCTCACTCTCCAGTACTTTTTAATTAATCATCAACTCGTGGTGGTCCAGCCGCTATCAAGCATCAGGGCAGACCCGGTCATCAGAGCCGATGCGTCAGACGCTAAAAATACAATGGCCCCCATAATGTCCTCAGGAACGCCAAGACGTCCCATCTTCAGCTTGCCCATCACGTTCGACAGAAATGTCTCGTCGGCAAAAAAAGGTTTCGTCATCGTAGTTTCAATAAAGGTCGGGCAAAGTGTGTTCACGCGGATCCCATAAGCGCCAAGCTCAGCAGCCATGGCTTTGGTCATCCCTTCAACAGCGTGTTTGGTCGCGCAGTAAACCGTCCTTTTCGACGCCCCAACATGCCCCATCTGAGAAGACATATTAATGATAGAACCTCCGCGCTGTTCGCTGACCAGCCTCCGGGCAACCCCCTGAGCGACGAAGTAGGCGGCACGCACATTAATATTAAAGACAGCGTCATAGTCAGCGGCGCGGGTATCCAGAAATGCATCGGGTCTGTTGGTTCCGGCGTTGTTAACCAGGATATCGAATGCTGGCGTCTGTTCCAGCCAGGCTGCCGTGGTATCGACATCAACCACGTCCAGCGCGACCCCGCTAGCCCGCCCTCCGGCCTGACAAAGCGCTTGTGCCGCCGCGTCAACCTCCTCAGGTGAACGGGCAAGCAAAACCACCTCTGCTCCTGCTGCTGCCAGCGCTGCCGCAGCGGCAAAACCAAGCCCACGGCCTGCGCCAGTGACCAGTGCGCGCCGACCATCGAGACGCATAGAGGGTTGGTTCGGGATCTGCATAGCCACGTCCTCAGTTCGTTTTCACGTTTTTGCGGGCCGCAGCACTGTAAGGAGCCACATCAAGACCGCCATAACGACGCAAGCGAATATTGGCCTGCTCGCCGTGCCCTGAAAATCCTTCCAGTGCACAAAGACGCGAACAATATTCACCTATAAGGGTGGTGGCCTCATCGGTTTTAACATATTGATATGTACATGTTTTGATGAATTTCCCCACCCAAAGTCCGCCAGTGTAGCGCGCTGCTTTCATCGTCGGCAGGGTGTGGTTTGTCCCGATGACCTTATCGCCGTAGGCAACATTGGTACGTGGGCCAAGAAACAGTGCGCCGTAGTTGGTCATGTTCTCCAGGAACCAGTCATCCCGGTTAGTCATCACCTGTACATGCTCAGAGGCAATGTCATCAGCAACACGCAGGGCATCGTCATAGTCATCGGCGACGATAATCTGTCCGTAGTCCCGCCACGCCGCGCGTGCAATATCGCCAGTCGGCATCACGTTGAGCAGTCGTTCGATCTCCCGCTCGGTATCGCGTGCCAGTTTCTCTGATACCGTGAGCAGGATCGCCGGAGAGTTAGGGCCATGCTCGGCCTGCCCCAGCAGATCTACCGCGCAAATCTCGCCATCAACAGTGTCGTCCGCTATCACTAACGTTTCGGTCGGCCCTGCGAACAGGTCGATACCTACCCGGCCAAACAGTTGGCGCTTGGCTTCTGCCACAAAGGCATTGCCCGGGCCAACCAGCATATCGACGGGTTTAATGGTCTGGGTGCCTATCGCCATTGCGGCGATCGCCTGAATACCACCGAGCACATAAATTTCATCAGCACCCGCTAAATGCTGTGCTGCAACGATGGCTGGTGCTGGCTTACCATGAAATGGCGGTGCGCAGGTCACAATACGTTTCACACCCGCGACTTTGGCCGTCACCACCGACATGTGGGCAGAAGCCAACAGTGGATATTTGCCACCTGGCACGTAGCACCCCACGGAGTTCATCGGAATGTTTTTATGACCAAGAAAGACGCCTGGCAGAGTCTCTTGTTCGACATCCAGCATTGAGGCTCGCTGGATTTTGGCAAAATTGCGCACCTGCTGCTGCGCAAATTTGATGTCTGCGAGTTCACCTTCAGACAGCGCGTTCACACACGCCTGAATTTCTTCTTCTGTCAGTCGGTAACTTTCACGATCCAGACCGTCAAACTTAATCGACATTTCACGCAAAGCCTGGTCGCCTCGCAGCTCCACATCCCGTATTGCATCTTCAACCGTTTGTCTTACGTCGCTGTTTAGCTTACGACGCACTTCTTCATTAATACCCTGCTTTAACCAACGAGCCATTTCTTTTCCTCCCGGAAAACATCGAACACATTGAGTTGATGATCCGAGTGTAGGAATGGCACTCACCGACGTCAACATATCGCACAAGTGTGCGTATAGTTTACGTGATCCAGTTATCTCTTTTTTGTGTTTTATTTGTACTGGTCAGATGACAGAAATGTTAAAAACAATAAAAAGTGTGATGCAGATTCACTATTTCCCTCTGTAAGGAAAGGATTTTTTCGTTAAAGACAGATTCATTTCGCGCTCATGGTGAGGGAATGCTATTGTATTTATCAGTATTAAAGAGGTGAAAAGATCCATAAGAAGCGATGCATCAAACACTCAAAAAAGTGATAATAAGACATAAATCGCACCTTTGTGCGATATTCGCACTATAATAATTTTCTGAAAAAACGATTTATCGCCCTATCTGGATTATTAGTTTGATCACTTGCGCACATATCGCACGTCTGGGAGAATCGAAAAAAACATGACAGTGATGCTTATGGACTCAACTAAAGAATTGCAGAAAAAGGACTTTGCCCAGACTCTGGCCAGAGGTCTGGCATGCATGGAAGTGCTTGCAGATGCAACGATGCCAATGGGCTGTAGCGAAGTCGCCGCAGCCATGGGCGTGAGCCGTGCGGCAGCGCGCCGGATCCTGCTCACGCTTGTACATTTAGGCTACGTCGCAGAACAGCGTGGAGTATATAGCCCAACGCCGAGGGTGCTCTCTCTGGGACGGGGTATGTTGGCCAAAAACAGCCTCTGGAGCACAGTCGCACCAGAAGTACTTCAGTTAGCCAATCAGTTTGACGATGCCTGTTCAATTTCCGTGCTGGAAGGGCTGGATATCCTTTTCGTCTGCCGTGACGCCACACGTCGTATCTTTACCTCCAGATTAGGTGTAGGCGATCGCTTGCCGGCTCATTGTTCGGCAAGCGGAAAAGTCCTGCTCGCTAACCTGCCGGAAGAGGTTCTGGCACAGCGTCTGGAAGGCGTAAGTTTGAAAGCACAAGGTCCCTCCGCAATTATCGACAGTACAAGGCTGATGATCGCGCTGAAACAGATAAGAACCGTTGGATACGCTCTCGCCATCGATGAAATGGAAGCAGGTACGCTCTCCCTCGCCGTTCCGTTACACGAAAGAGGCGGAAAAGTCGTCGCGGCGATGAGCTTTGCTTCCCATCGTTCGAGACGAACCCCGGAAGACTTGTCGGCGAACGTCCTTCCTCATTTACAGGAGGTTGCATTACGTATTGAAGCCACCATTCGTGATTTCCAGGATCGTGGATGGGTGATTATTTGAGTGAGCGAGAGGTTGGGCAAACCCATCGGGTGCGACAGACTGCCATATTAAGGTCTATCTGAATACAGCCTTTTACACTGTCCGATGGTGGCGTTCTGTAAGAGGACAGTGACCATTTTTAAGTGGTAACCTTTAGCGTTATTCCCTAAATGCTACCTTTAATCATGGTCGCGGCTTCAGTCCTGGGCATCTGGAACCGCAGCAACATCAAGCTCAAACACCTTCATATAAACCGCTGTCGAACTCACAGAGTTATGTCCCCAATACAAAGGTGTCGCCATTGTGGCCACCATAAAATTTCTGGACGCCCGGGGGAATTATACCGATACTGATTTTCATCACTCATTTACGTAGTAACATTATCTATATCAGATTCTTTTCCATCAAACACTGATAACGCCAAACTGAATGCTATGACGTCAAAATGATGTGATACAAATAGGCATTGTAAATCCATAGTTACAACCCCCTGTTTTTCTTATAATAAACATTATATCATCGACTAATATACCCCCCTGGTTGCAACATAGAACCATTCGTTTCAATTCACAATAAAAATTTGACAGTTACCTGGTTTCGTCTAAACCTTGTAAGGCAAGAGTAAGACTATACTCAACAAGGATGATTGTTATGTCTAAAAATTCACTGCTATTTTTGTTTTGGGGAAGGTCTTTTAACCCGACAAAAGTGCCAACTCTTCTTCTCCCTTCTTAATGAGCGTCCAATCTTTATTTCAGGGCAACTGCTTTATATTGGCGTTTCTCTGGGGTTTAGCCGTTCGCCCCGTGATGGCAGACTACCAGAGCATTTACTTCATTATGCAGATATGGCTATGTACAGAGCGAAACGCCAGAGACTTCAGGAAAGTATAATGTATGAGCCATCAATGAGTATTGATGTAAAAGAAGTTTCTGATGCCGTATTTTTCCCTTATGTTCCAGCAAGTGTAATACCCGAATGCTACGCGGTTTTTCAACCTATTTATGATGTACAGGAAGAACAGCTCCACTCTGTCGAAGCGTTAATACGACACCCACAGATCAGTACAAATGAACTTGTAACCTGGGCTGAACAAAGTGGAAGACTTGATCAGATGTTTGAGCGTATGTTAATGCTGACGCTTCCAGTTATCAGGGAGTTAGCCCTGCCAGCATCCCTGAATATCTCGCCAACTCAATTACTCTCTACCGAAAAGCTTATAAAGTATCTTTCTCCGGTAGTGAAGCCTGTCAATTTATCTTTTCAGGTCAGTCTGGAGGTCACCGAAACGGTTGCCATTACTGATATGGAGCAATTCAAACGCTCTCTAACTCAGCTGAAAAACTATGGATTTAAAATCAGCCTGGATGATTTTGGTGCTGGGTTTGCATTTTTTGAAACCTTAAATATGGGATATTTTGATATTATAAAGCTGGATCGTGGTTTAATTTCAGATATTCACTGTATAACGAAAAAGAAATATCTGGTTCAGTCTATTGCACTCTATGCAAAAGGACTCGGAATAACAGTCATTGCTGAGGGTGTAGAGAAAAAAAGTGAGGTTGATTACCTACTTTCGATTGGTATTATCTATATGCAAGGGTTTTATCTCTCTCCACCACTCAGTTGGGATGATCTGTGCTCTGTCGTCAAAAACGGGGTTGTACCTGCCAGGACAATTCCGGACGAACCCGAATGATATGATGCATTCCTGTCTGGTCGATGTCTGCTGGGCCGCATGAGTTATTCAGATTTTATTGGTTCCAGGCCGTTATGGGGTCAGTTCTGGTTGCGTGGACATCGCTAAGCCAACTGACCTCGCCCTCCTTCTTCACTAATGCGTTGTCCTACCCCCAGAGAACCCCCCGCTACTCACACCTGTAATCACGAATTTCTTATCTGAGAACCGTGTCTATCCATCTTCCTTAAGTCATTTTTCTCATCATTTAATTAACGTAAAACAATAAATACTTATTGTTTTACAGCAAACACCAGGCTAGTCTGCACACACTTCACCCCCCCTTTGCCGGAAGAGATATCGAATGAAAAGAAATCTGCAATATGGCGTTTCGTTTGCGGGAGTCGTGTTTTGCACTTCCTTACACTGCGCGGAACTGTCCGGGTACGCTGGTCTGGGAGTCGCAGTCACCCCTGTCTACTCAGGATCACAGCACTCTGCGCCCGGGCCGTTGCTCAAAGCTGGCGCAAGTCTTCGGAGTGAAGAATGGGGCCTTTGGGGCCTGTCAATGGAGGGACTGGTGTGGACGCTGTCACCCACTTCCCCGTTTAACGTTAGTTTGGTGTTAACACCTGATGAGGGACGAAAAGAGGTATTCAGCTCCCCATTGTCGAGCAGTAAAAACAGAGAATTGCAAGGGATGGGTGACCTTCCCGACATGCTTATGGCGGGTGCGGAATTACGCTATCAAAATGAAGACTGGATGTTATGGCTGCGCGCACTAAGCGCAACGCAAAAACACCAGTACGGAGGCGAAACGCAAGCCCTGCCGATGACCCTGAACAGCGGTGTAAAGACAACACTTTGGCACTGGAGGGACGCCGAGTTATCGGTCGCAGGAGATATCACCTGGGCAAACAGCGGTTATCAGCAACGCCATTACGGGGTAACGCCAGAGCAGGCACAACAAACTGATTTTACAACCTATTCCCCCTCATCGGGTTTTCAGCAAGGTGGATTTTATACCGAACTGATCTGGCACATTAACGAAAACCTGGCGGCAGGTGTGACCGGTCGCACGGCCTACCTGCTTGATGAGGCAGGCAGGAGTCCGCTGGTAAAAAGCAGAATACAGTACTCACTGTCATCGCTGATTCAATATACATTCTGAGGCAAACAACAATGAACAAACAATATTTATGCAGTCGTTCACGATTGTTAGCCGCAGGTGCTGTTTTTATATCGCTGATTGCCACTGGTATCTGCCTGCAACCTGGTTTTAGTACGCCTTCGCTGAACAGAGCTGGAGATGCAACGATAGTATCGTTTTTAACGCCATTACTGAGGGGGGCACGGGGTAGCGTTGCTGCCGCATTTATCACTCCGGGAGGCGTGCAGTACGCCCTTTGGAACAGTGATTATGCTAAACAGTATGAAATCGCCAGTCTGACCAAAACCATGACCAGCAGCCTGCTGATTGAAGCGCAGAGGCGTGGCGAAACGACCTCGCACGCCCGTGTAGGCGAGCTCGTCCCGGAGATCGCTGGCCTGGTGGGTGACATTACACTTGCACAACTGGCGTCACATCACTCCGGCCTGCCACCACTGGCGATGTCATTACACCAGAAAATCCAGGTAATCAAAGCAATCATCCTGCGTGACAATTTCTGGAATTACGATGAAAAGGCATTAATAGGCATGGTGAATAATGCCAGCCTCAAAACACCTGCCGGTTTTGTTTACTCCAATACCGGTTATGCGTTACTGGGTCTGGCGCTTGCACGCGCATCCCATCAACCTTTTGCCGCTTTGCTACAAACACGAGTTTTTGCGCAGGCACACATGACAGACTCTGTCGTCGTCGGTGATTCGATACCCGACACACCCACATTCAGCCACGGTTGGTCAGTTTCAGGTTTCAGTGAGACCCCGTGGGTATCACACGCATTTACCCCTGCCGCAGGCGTGCGCTCGACCATTGTCGATATGGCCAAATATGCCCAGGCACTACTGGCAGGAAAACTCGCAGGCAGCGAAGCAATGTCGCCGCAATTTACCACCGACAATCCCGATTCACGTGTTGGCTATGCCTGGTTTACGACCCGTATAGAAGGTCGCGATATCACCTGGCATGACGGTGAATCCTCGGGTTTCGCTAGCGCAATCGCCTTTGATCCGCAGCGAAAAAGCGCCGTGGTGATCCTCTCCGACACTGCATGGCCGGTAATTGGCCCGGCGGTACGGTTGTTGCTAGCCCAGCCCTCTTCTGAACCAGAGGCACATCATGAACTGGATTGACATCCTCTGGGCGATACTCACCATTGTCTCAGGCATATTGTTTATTTGCGGGACGTGGGCTTCACATCACAAACTTCGGTTAGTGAACTATATCCTGCTCGTCAGTATTACTATTTACGCAGTAGAGATGATGCAGACAATAACCCACCTGAGCAAACCGGGTTACGTATTCAGAATGTTGACCTGGGTGATTCAGGCGTCATATATCGCTTTTAGCGTTCACCGCGTATGGCAAAAACCCTGGCTGAAAAACGGTTCTGACCGTCTGAACGGCGGGGGCAGCATTGCCATCGCTCTGATGCTTATGTCATGCTTGTGCATGCTGATCTTAAAATAATGCCTGGCATTCAGGAAGGTTCAACGTGAAAAGTGTACGAAATAAACTCAGTCTGACGCTCATCGCAGGGATGCTACCGCTGTTTTTCATTCTGATGTTAATTACACCGCTGTGGATATATTTCACTGGTGAGTCGTTTTTTATTTCCAGTATGCTTAAGTTCGCCGAGGTTCAGAGCGATAATCTGCCAATCACGACTGTTTCGCCGATTCGCCATATACTATTGCTGGTGATCCTCTATTTCCCGGCTGGGTTGTTCGCTTTTGCTATCCGGGAAGGGATGAAAGTCACGCGACTGGTACGCCAAAAACAGATCCTCACCCAGGCACTTGCGCAGAATGTCCGCAAAATTGCGACGGTAATGCTAATCCTTGGGATCGTGCTGCCGGTGTGTCGCTTTTTGATCCCTCTGGTGGTCTGGTGGCCAGAACATTACTACCATATCACCCTATTGATTGGGGATATTGTTCTGCTCCTGGTGGGTGGCTTGCTGCTGGTGACGTTTCACTCCCTCCTGGAGGGGCTCAGAGCGGAAGAAGAAAATAGGGAGTTTATTTGATTATGGCTGTCGAGGTTCATCTGGACAAATTATTGGTAGAGAAGAAAATGACGTCCAGGGCTCTGGCATCCTTTGTGGGGATCACCGAGCAGAACCTGTCGCTGCTTAAGTCCGGGAAGGTTAAAGGTATTCGTTTTGATACACTGGCGAAAATTTGCGAGGCGCTGCAGTGTCAGCCTGGTGATATTATATCCTGGGTACCGGACAGCCCCCCAGACGTTGGCCAGCGCCCCGTAGATTAGCAGCCCCCTATAACACTCATCGCACACTAAGAAGATCAGAGTATCTTGTGGTGTAACGCGGTGAGAGCATTTCACGCTTCATCTGCCATTGTTGCTGTATGCCCTGCCCGGCAAAGTACAGGATACTTCGCCCATCCTTAGAATTAAGATGATCCAGTACCTCCATTAATTTGTCACTTCCCGCGCGCGGGGCATTCTCATCGAAGAGGTTAAGCTGAGCCACACCCTGGCTGAAGAAGTCACCCAGCATGACACCGGCTTTCTGGTACCGGTGACCCTCCTTCCAGATAGCGTCCAGGCATTTTGTGGCTGCATTGATGATGTCGCGACTATCTTGCGTTGGGGTGAGTAATTTTACCGATGAACTGTTGCCATAGTACGGTTCATTCAATGCAAACGGCGACGTTTTAACAAACGCCGAGATGAAACGGCAATATTGATGCTCACCACGCAGTTTCCATGCCGCCCGCGCAGCGTAGCTGCAGATGGCCTGCCGCATTTCTTCATAGTCGGTGATACGGCTACCGAAAGAACGTGAACAGACTATCTCCTGCTTCGCAGGTGCAAACTCTTCCAGATTGAGACATGGTTCGCCTCGCAGTTCCCGTACGGTACGCTCAAGCACCACATTGAAGTGTTTCCGGATAATCCACGTACTCTGTTCTGAGAGATCGAGAGCGGTTTTAATACCCATCGCGTTGAGCTTCTTGCTGATACGCCTCCCGACGCCCCAAACATCTTCTACCGGGATTAAAGCCAGTAGTCGACGCTGACGGTCGATGTTCGAAAGGTCCACGACTCCACCAGTCTGTCGCTGCCACTTCTTTGCTGCCTGGTTGGCCAGTTTAGCCAGCGTCTTTGTCTGTGCTATCCCGACACCGACAGTAAGATGCGTACGCTTCAAAACCGTCGCGCGGATCTCTTTGCCAAACTCCGTCAGATCCCGGCAATTGCGCACTCCGGTCAGGTCACTGAAGGCCTCATCAATGCTGTAGATTTCCACCTGCGGGCTCATTTCCTCAAGCGTCGTCATCACCCGGTTGGACATATCCGCGTAGAGTTCATAGTTGCTACTGAAGCACACCACCCCATGCTGCCTGAAGAGATCTTTCTGTTTAAAGAACGGTTCACCCATTTTCACAAAAGGTTTTGCTTCAGCTGAGCGGGAGATGACGCAACCATCGTTGTTTGACAAAACGACGACTGGACGTCCCTTCAGATCCGGGCGAAAAACAGTTTCACATGAGGCGTAGAAAGAGTTCACATCACACAGTGCAAACATGATCAGACAGCAGATTTCACGATGTACGTCACTACACCAAAAATTTCCAGATTATCTTCACTACCTATAATAAATGGCCTGTATGCGGAATTTTCAGGTTTGAGCATGACAACAGGATGCAGCTGAAGACGCTTAACCGTGAATTCACCGTCGACAGCAGCAATGACGATATCCCCGTGCTCAGCAGTACGGGAGCTATCAACAACCAGTAGATCACCAGCACTGATCCCGGCCTCAATCATTGAATCGCCTGCGGCTTTGACGAAGTAGGTCGAGCTGGGATGAGAAACAAGCAACTTATTGAGATCAATGCGCTGCTCAACGTAGTCGGCAGCCGGACTGGGGGATCCACACTGCACTAAATCACTGAAAAGCGGGATAGCAATAATTTCCCGTAAATCTGCTGGTCTGTAGAATTCCATAATGCACATCTCAATAACTGTTTTTATATACAGTAGTTTCATTTGAGAATACGTGCAAGACACTGGATACGCTATGTCTGTGTAAAGCCTCACCGCTTCGCTTCTAAGTTTCTATCTCGCTTCGAATTGTAGTCTTTGTAAATTTTCCGGCGATGGCTTCTTATGCTCATCATTCAGCCAGCATTTGATGTTTGCTCGACGTGGATCGGTGATATGAACAGGATCAGGTGGACATGCTACACACCAGAATGCCAACGACAATGTCTCCAGGACGCCCCCAGGATAAATTCATGCTGAAGAAAGTTGTGTAGTTTGAATATCATAGAGTTAATGGGTATAGATGTTCTAAAATAATTCATAGAACCTATTGAATTCAATAATATTTTATAAATTGTAAGAATATTTTAATCATGCTAACGTGGATGCAAAATTAATGGAGAAAGTCTTATGAAACTCGCGATATACAGCACAAAGCAGTACGACAAAAAGTATCTGCAACATGTTAACGAGGCTTACGGATTCGAACTTGAATTTTTCGACTTTCTGCTGACTGAAAAAACAGCCAAAACGGCGCACGGTTGTGATGGTGTTTGCATCTTTGTAAACGACGACGGCAGCCGCCCGGTGCTGGAAGAGTTGAAAAAGCATGGGGTGAAGTATATCGCCCTGCGCTGCGCTGGCTTCAACAACGTGGATCTTGATGCGGCGAAAGAACTGGGTCTGAAGGTGGTGCGCGTACCGGCTTATTCGCCGGAAGCGGTCGCCGAGCACGCCATCGGGATGATGATGTCGCTGAACCGTCGTATTCACCGCGCTTATCAACGCACGCGTGATGCCAACTTCTCTCTGGAAGGATTGACCGGTTTCACCATGTACGGCAAAACCGCCGGTGTAATTGGTACTGGTAAAATTGGCGTCGCGACACTTCGCATTCTGAAAGGTTTTGGTATGCGCCTGCTGGCGTTTGATCCGTACCCAAGCGCTGCCGCGCTGGAGCTGGGCGTGGAGTATGTCGACCTGACGACGCTGTTATCCCAGTCAGACGTTATCTCCCTGCACTGTCCGCTGACGCCGGAAAACTATCACCTGCTTAACCAGGCGGCGTTTGACCAGATGAAAGACGGCGTGATGATCATCAACACCAGCCGTGGCGGGTTGATTGACTCTCAGGCCGCAATTGAAGCGCTGAAAACTCAGAAGATAGGCGCGCTGGGTATGGACGTGTATGAAAACGAACGCGATCTGTTCTTTGAGGATAAGTCTAACGACGTGATCCAGGACGATGTGTTCCGTCGCCTGTCTGCCTGCCATAACGTCCTGTTCACCGGCCACCAGGCGTTCCTGACGGCCGAGGCGCTGATCAGCATTTCGGAAACGACGCTGGGGAATTTGCAGCAGCTGGCGAAAGGCGAAGCATGCCCTAACGCGCTGGTATAAGCGTTATCACCCGGTGACGTTGCGCCACCGGGTGTTTTTCTTAACTCAACCCACGATTTTTCAGCATCGGTTCGATCTCAGGATCGTGTCCGCGCCAGTCGCGGTACAACGCTTCCAGGTCACTGCTGTTCCCGCGCGACAAAATCGCCTCACGGAATGCCTGCCCGTTCTCACGCGTTAACCCGCCCTGCTCGACAAACCACTGATAGCCATCGTCGGCCAGCATCTGCGTCCAGAGATACGCGTAATAACCTGCCGCATACCCGCCTCCGAAAATATGAGCGAAGTAGCTGCTGCGATAGCGTGGCGGTACGGCGGGCAGATCCAGCCCCTCTTTTTTCAGCGCTGCGGCTTCAAAAGCCTCAACATCATCCACCGCATCACGGACGCCGTGCCAGTTCATATCCAGCAGCGCTGCGCTCAGCAGTTCCGTCATGTCATAGCCTTTGTTGAACTGGGTCGCCTTGAGCATGTTGTCCCGCAGCGCTTCCGGCATCGGTTCTCCGGTTTCGTAATGACGGGCATAATGCGCAAACACCTGCGGATGGCTGGCCCAGTGTTCGTTGATTTGCGACGGGAATTCGACGAAATCACGTGGCGTATTGGTGCCAGAGAGCGTGGCGTAACGCTGACTGGCAAACAGGCCGTGCAGCGTATGACCAAACTCATGGAATAGCGTGACCACATCATCCCAGGAGATCAGCGCCGCCTGTCCGTTAGCCGGTTTTTGATAGTTACAGACGTTGTAGATAACCGGACGCGCAGCACGCTCATACGATTGCTCGACAAAATTCCCCATCCACGCGCCACCGCCTTTGGAATCCCGGGCGAAGAAATCACCGTAAAACAGCGCCATGCCTTCACCGGTGTGGTCAAAGATTTCCCATACGCGCACGTCCGGGTGATAGACCGGAATATCAAAACGCTCGACAAAACGGATGCCAAACAGCTGGCTGGCCGCCCAGAATACGCCGTCATGCAACACGGTATTGAGGGCAAAGTACGGCTTGATCTGCGATTCATCCAGCGCATATTTCCCCAGGCGCACGCGCTCGGCGTAAAAAGACCAGTCCCAGGCCTGCACCGTGAAACCGCCCTGCTCGTCATCAATCACTTTCTGGATATCCGCCTGCTCACGCTCTGCCCGGGTGCGCGCCGCCGGCACGATACCGCGCATAAATGCCAGCGCTGCTGCAGGGGTTTTCGCCATCTGATCGGCAATACTCCAGCTGGCGTAATCGTCAAAACCCAGCAGGTGTGCCTGACGCGCGCGCAGCGCGACGAGGCGGAGGATCAGCTCGCGGGTGTCATTTTCATCCCCTTTCTGGGTGCGCACCCATCCCGCGTTAAACAGGTTTTCACGCGTTTGCCGATCGGTCAGCGCAGCAAGCGCAGGCTGCTGCGTGGTATTGAGCAGCGGTATCAGCCAGCGATCGTTCAACCCTTTCTCTGCGGCAGCCTGCGCGGCGGTCGCCATCTCGTCTGCGCTCAACCCCTCAAGCTGGTGCGCATAATCCACCACCAGACCACCCGTTTTATCCGCCGCCAGCAGGCGCTGATTAAACTGACTGGTCAGTAACGCCGACTCGGTATTCAGCGCTTTCAGTTCCGTTTTCCCGGCATCGTTCAGGCGTGCGCCCGCCAGAATGAAGTGCTGATACGTCTCTTCCACCAGACGACGGGATTCGGCATCCAGCGCCGCGCGATCCTGCCAGACGCTCTCCACGCGGGTGAAGAGCGTTTCGTTGAGCCAGATATCGTTCGCCAGCCCCGCCAGCTCTGTCGAAAACTGTTCGTCCAGCACCTGTAAATCATCATTGGTGTGTGCAGAGGTCATGGCGAAGAAAACGTTGCTCACGCGCGACAGCATGGCACCGCTTTTTTCCAGCGCCAGCACCGTGTTGTTGAAGTCAGGCGCGGCGGTCTGTGCCACGATGGCAGCAATATCTGCACGCTTCTGTCGTATGGCTTCATCGAATGCAGGGCGATAATGGCTATCGTTGATTTCGTCAAAATGCGGAGCCTGATAAGGCAACAGGCTGATTTCAAAAAAAGGATTGCTGACCGACATCTTTCACTCCTGAGAACGGTGTATCTCCCCAGAGTAGGCCAGGCCGCCCTCACCTGCAATGCTGTCATACAAAAGTTGCCTTAACGCCGCGCCCGCGCGCGTGCTATGGTAGTTCAACACAAAAAGCGTTGAGGAACAGTGAGATGATTATTTTAGTTACCGGGGCGACGTCGGGTTTTGGTGAAAGCATCACGCGCCGCTTCGTTGCCAACGGGCATAAGGTGATTGCAACGGGTCGTCGTCAGGAGCGCCTGAAGGAGCTGAAAGATGAGTTAGGTGACAGTATCCTGACCGCGCAGCTGGACGTCCGCAACCGTGCCGCCATTGAAGAGATGATGGCGAACCTGCCTGCCGAATGGCATGCCATCGACGTGCTGGTCAATAATGCGGGTCTGGCGCTGGGTCTGGAGCCTGCCCACAAAGCCAGCGTGGAAGACTGGGAAAACATGATCGACACCAACAATAAAGGGCTGGTGTACATGACCCGCGCCGTACTGCCGGGCATGGTTGAGCGCAATCGCGGCCACGTGATCAACATCGGCTCTACCGCCGGTAGCTGGCCTTACGCAGGCGGTAACGTCTACGGCGCGACCAAAGCCTTCGTACGCCAGTTCAGCCTTAACCTGCGCACCGACCTGCACGGCACAGCCATTCGCGTCACCGATATCGAGCCAGGTCTGGTTGGCGGTACCGAGTTCTCTAACGTGCGTTTCAAAGGCGATGACGCAAAAGCGGATAAAACCTATGAAAACGCCAATGCACTGACACCGGAAGATATTACCGAAGCGGTCTGGTGGGTATCGACGCTGCCAAAACACGTCAACATTAATACCGTTGAAATGATGCCAGTCAGCCAGAGTTTTGCCGGACTTAGCATCCATCGCGGCTAATTTTGCCCTTCCCGGCCTGCGGGCCGGGTTTGTCGCAGATCCCAAAAGAATGGTAGTATGTTCAGGCTAACTCTCTGAGAAATGACAACTCATGGCCGCTGAATCACAACTTAATCCTACCCAGCCTGTTAATCAGCAAATCTATCGCATTTTGCGACGTGATATTGTGCACTGCCTGATCCCGCCGGGAACACCACTCTCTGAAAAAGAGGTCTCGGTACGTTTTGACGTTTCCCGTCAGCCGGTGCGAGAGGCATTTATTAAGCTGGCTGAAAACGGCCTGATCCAGATCCGCCCCCAGCGCGGCAGTTATGTGAATAAGATTTCACTTTCTCAGGTACGTAATGGCTGTTTTGTCCGTCAGGCCATTGAATGTGCCGTCGCGCGCCGCGCCGCATCGCTTATTAATGACAACCAGTGTTATCAACTGGAGCAAAACCTGCATCAGCAGCGCATTGCAATTGACCGTAAACAGCTGAATGACTTTTTCCAGCTCGATGACGAGTTTCACCAGAAGCTGGCGCAAATTGCGGATTGTCAGCTGGCGTGGGACACCATCGAAAACATCAAAGCCACCATTGACCGCGTGCGCTATATGAGTCTTGATCATGTCTCGCCGCCGGAAATGTTGCTCCGACAGCACCACGATATTTTCAATGCGCTGGAAAAACGCGATCCTGATGGCGTGGAAAAAGCGATGACGCTGCATCTGCAGGAAATTAGCGAGTCGGTCTTGTTGATTCGTCAGGAAAACAGCGACTGGTTTAGCGAAGAATAATGCTTGCCGCATCCCACCGCGTGCGGGATGCGGCAGTGGTGTTACCGCTGTGCCGCGTACTGCGCCACCGTAGCTTTCGCTCCTTTTTGCAGTAATGTCTGATAAGCCTTCATCACCGCATCCACAAAAACGGCTTCCTGCGGTAACTCTTTGCCAAAGATAGTCTCAATGCCCAGCAGCGCTTTCACGCGATTTTCGCCCTCTGGGCTACCGTTTACCGCAGCCTGAATGACCGCCAGTTGCGGGTCGACCACCTCAATGGCGTTACCCTGCTCATCCACGCCGCCGACATAGCGCATCCAGCCCGCCACGCCCAGCGCCAGCAACGGGAACGGTTTCTGATGCACCAGATGCCAGTGGACAGAATCCAGCATACGCTGTGGAAGCTTCTGGCTGCCGTCCATCGCGATTTGCCAGGTGCGGTGACGCAGAGCCGGGTTGCTGTAACGTGCAATCAGCAGATCAGCGTAGCGGCCTAAATCAACCCCTTTCACTTTCAGCGTTGGGGCCTGTTCTTTTAGCATTAACGCGTGTGCGGCGGCGCGGTAGTGCTCATCGGCCATGCAGTCGTTGATGTGCTGGTATCCCGCCAGGTAGCCGAGGTATGCCAGGAAGGAGTGGCTGCCGTTAAGCATACGCAGTTTCATCTCTTCAAACGGAATAACGTCTGCCACCAGCTCCGCGCCGGCTTTTTCCCACTGCGGACGCCCGGCAACAAAATTGTCTTCAACCACCCACTGACGGAACGGTTCACAGGCAACCCCCGCCGGATCGCGTACACCCGTCAGCTGCTCGATTTTATCCAGCGTTTCCGCCGTTACCGCTGGCACGATGCGATCCACCATCGTTGACGGGAAGGTCGCGTTGGCTTCAATCCAGTCTGCCAGTTCACCGTCAACAGCACGGGCATAGGCGCAGGTCACATTGCGCATCACGTGGCCATTCTCTGGCATATTGTCGCAGGACATCACGCTAAAAGCAGGCAGGCCCGCCGCTTTACGACGCGCCAGCGCTTCAACCACAACGCCCGGAGCAGATTTTGGCTGGTGAACATTTTGCAGGTCGGCAGCAATTAACGGGTGATCGAGCATCAGTTTCCCGGTCGCCGGTGAGTGGCAGTATCCTTTTTCGGTGATGGTCAGTGAAACAATGGCCACCTGCGGTTCGCACATCGCCGCCAGCACGGCTTCCAGCCCGTCAACCTGCGCATGCAGCGCTTTTTTGACAACGCCAACCACACGAGATGTCCATGCATCGGCGGACATCTCCGCCACGGTGTAAAGGTTATCCTGTGCCTTCAGATCGGCAATTTGCTGTTCGCCACCAATCAGGTTAACTTCGCAGTAACCCCAGTCGCTGCCGTGTTCAGCGGCGAGAATGTCGGTATACACCGCCTGGTGCGCACGGTGAAATGCACCAAACCCTAAATGAACAATGCGTGCCCTGAGGCTATCGCGATCGTACTGAGGAAGGGTCGCTTTCGCCTGTAATAACCGGTTTTCCATGATTGAGACTCGTTAAGTAAAGAAAGCTGTGATCCACTGCCGCCCTCTTACCGGAGCGGCAGCGCCTGTTGACTACACCAACTAGAATGGTAGATGTCGTAAAAAAATATCTGCCATCAACCATACGGATACTTCAGATTCATATATTGATTTATATTAACTTTTGTCCATGTGGTGTGACACGAGCAAAAAGTTGTGTGACAAGTACCTCAAGATATAAACCATCAGCGGCGTGAAGAGAGCGCCCCGTACCCGACAGATCCGTGACGCGGGGCTTCAGCCGCGTCTTCCGCCAAACTCAAATCCCGGTCACGCACTTCTGGCATCAGGATGGCGGACACCAGCCCAATCACGGAGTACGCTACCAGCATTGCGACAATCGGCCACCAGGAGCCGGTCATATTGCAGAAGATCCCCGCCAGTACCGGGCCGAAACCAACCGCCACCAGACCACCCGCCTCTTTTGAGATAGCCATCCGGGTAAAGCGATTACGCGAACCGAACATTTCCGCCATCGTGATGTTTTCCAGCGCGAACAGCCCCAGTACCGCCACGTTATGAATCACAATCATGGAGAGCATAATGACGCCTGGTGCATAGCTTGTATCGACGATTACCGACAGCATTGGGTACGCCAGGATAATGGCCGAGATATTCAGAATAATGTACGGTAAACGACGCCCGACTTTATCGGACAGCCAGCCCAGCAGCGGGATGGAGAGGAAGCCCAGGATGGAGCTGATCATCAGCGCATCAGTTGGGATCGCTTTATCGAACAAGAGCGTCTGTACCAGATAACCAGCGAGGAACGTCTGGATCAGGCCGGAGTTCCCCGCCTGGCCAAAGCGCAGGCCGGTCGCCAGCCAGAACGATTTGCTCTTAAACATCGCCCCCAGCGACGTATCCTGGGCAGCAGTTTCAGCGTCGTTCACTTTCTCAAATACCGGGCTTTCTTTAAGGTTCATTCGCAGCCAGATGGCAAAGATCATCACCACCACACTGGCGAGGAACGGCACGCGCCAGCCCCAGGCGAGCAACTCTTCGCGGTCAAGGGCAAAGAACATCACCGCCCAGATGGCCGTTGCACTCAGCGTTCCGCAGTTGGTGCCCATCGCCACCAGCGAGGAGATGATGCCGCGTTTTCCTTTTGGTGCGTACTCTGCCAGCATGGTTCCTGCCCCGGAGATTTCCGCCCCGGCCCCCAGCCCCTGAATAATACGCAGCGTAACTAACAGAACAGGTGCAAAAATCCCTATCTGCGCATAGGTTGGCAATACACCAATCAGGGTCGTACAGATCCCCATCATGGTAATGGTGATAAACAGCACCTTCTTACGCCCGATGCTGTCGCCCATCCTGCCGAAGATAAACGCGCCGACGATGCGGGCAATATAGCCTGCGCCGTAGGTGCCCATCGCCAAAATCAGCGCCATTGCCGCAGACTGTTCCGGGAAGAAGATTTCGTGGAATACCAGCGCGGCACCCAGTGAGTAAAGCTGAAAATCCATGAACTCCAGCGCGGTACCCAGCCAGCCTGAAACGGCGGCTTTCACCAGATCGGAGGTTGTTCTTTGAGGTTGTACTTGCGTCATAATGGCTATCTCTGAAAGGTAAGATGCGTACCACTCAGAGCCTGTCTGTGCAGGCTCTTAACCGCGTGAATTATTATTGGCCGAACGTGAGCAAGACTTTGCAGCACTGCCGCTGGTCTTTCTCAAACAGTTCGAGGGCGTCTGTTACGTGGTGATAGTCAAAAGTATGGGTAATCAGTTTTTCAGGGTCGATCAGCCCCTTTTCCAGCCAGCCGATAACGACCGGGAATTTGTTAGCATTCAGGCGCGAGGAGAATATCGCCAGTTCTTTGCCGGTGATCCCCTGCTGAACAATCTGGCTCGGTTCACTGGAAAAGCCCATCAGCACAATGCGGGCTGCCGGGGAGGCCAGGGTAATGGCTTCCTGCAAAATAGACGGATGACAGGCGGCATCAATGATTAACGTCGGTTTGATCCCTTTCTCCTCCAGGGCTGCCTGTAATGACTGTTCGCCGTTATTCAACACCCAGTCCGCGCCGCTGCGCTGAGCCATCGCCAGGCGTTCGTCAATGCGGTCAACGACGATAACCTGCTTCACCTTGTAGACCCCCTTCAGCGCCTGCACGGTAACCAGCCCCATTGGGCCTGCGCCGTAGATCAGCGCAACATCCTGTTCGCTGGGTTTCGCCTGGCCCGTTACGTTGGCAGCAATGGTGAATGGCTCAACCATCACGGCATGTTTGTCCGGGATCGCGTCCGGGATTGGCCAGGCGTTTTTAGCGGGCACAACCGCGTATTCGCTGAACCCACCGTCACGGTGGACGCCCAGCACCACGAGCGAAGTACAGACGTTGGGTTTGCCGACGGAACATGGGTAACAGTGACCACAGCTGATCACCGGGTCAACCGAAACGCGTTGACCCAGACGGGCGTGCTCAACGCCCTCGCCCACAGCATCAATGACGCCAAAAAATTCATGACCGATTACGCGTGGATATCTGGCGAACGGGTTATGACCACGGTAGATATGGCTGTCTGAACCGCAGATCCCGGCGAGCCTGATTTTGACGCGCACGTCATCTGCACCAGGCGTCGGGAGTGGACGCTCTTCAATCACCAGTGCGTTCGGTTGTTGGATCACTACGCTTTTCATCGTTCGTTCCTCGTTTACCAGTTCCACAGCGTGCCATCTTCAAGACGAGCCACCGGCAGGTAGGCGGGATCATACGGGTATTTCGCCGCCCGTTTTTCGTCAAACTCAATGCCCAGCCCGGGTTTATCACCTGGGTGCATATAACCGTTATCGAAGCGCCAGCTGTGCGGGAAGACCTCCAGCATCTGCTCCGAATAACCCATATATTCCTGTACGCCAAAGTTCGGTACCCACAGGTCAAAATGCAGTGCGGCAGCGTGACAAACTGGTGATAAATCCGACGGACCGTGCGAGCCGGTACGCACCTGGTAGAGTGACGCGAAGTCCGCAATGCGGCGCATCCCGGTGATCCCCCCTGCGTGAGTAATGGTGGTACGGATATAGTCGATAAGCTGTTCTTCAATCAGCTGTTTGCAGTCCCAGATACTGTTGAACACCTCCCCCACGGCAATAGGCGTGACGGTGTGCTGGCGGATCAGACGGAAACACGCCTGGTTTTCCGCAGGTGTTGGGTCTTCCATCCAGAACATACGGAAGTCTTCGATGCTCTTACCGAAACGCGCCGCTTCGATTGGCGTCAGACGGTGGTGCATGTCGTGCAGCAGGTGTTCATTAAAACCAAATTGACTTCGCACCGCATCAAACAGCTTCGGCGTGAAATCGAGGTATTTTTCGGTGGACCACAGCTGCTCTTCCGGCCAGTCGCCTTTGGTCGCTGGCTCGTAGGCCAGCCCTTTTCCTTTAGACATACCGTAGGTGGTTTTCATACCCGGTACACCGCACTGGACGCGGATCGCCTTAAAGCCCATCTCTTTGTGACGGGCGTAATCTTCCAGTACGTCGTCGATGGTGTGCCCGGTGGTGTGACAATAAACCATCACCCCTTCGCGGGATGCGCCCCCCAACAGCTGGTAGAGTGGCATATTGGCCGCTTTGGCTTTGATGTCCCAGAGCGCCATGTCGACGGCCGAAATCGCCGACATGGTGACCGGCCCACGACGCCAGTAAGCGCCTTTATAGAAGAACTGCCAGATATCTTCTATGCGGTGCGCATCGCGGCCAATCAGCTGCGGACACAGGTGATCTTTCAGGTAAGAGGCAACGGAGAGTTCACGTCCGTTCAGTGTGGCATCGCCAAGACCGACAATGCCCTCATCGGTGGTGATCTTAAGGGTGACAAAGTTACGCCCCGGGCAGGTAACAAAAACTTCAGCCCCGACAATCTTCATGATCCAGTTCCTTACATCGCTCGTTGTGATGCAGGAAATTTATCCAACTGCACTACTACCATACAAGTATTGCGATCAAAAAATCAGCGAGAGATCACAAATTATGGGGGCTTACGCCCGCCCCCAGCCCGCGACAATAATCAGCATACCGCACAGTGCAACCAGCGCGCCGGCCCAGTCATACAGGCTGAGTCTGACACCATCAACAACGCGCAGCCACAGCAGTGCGGTACAGACGTAGACACCACCGTACGCCGCATAGACGCGTCCACTGGCTGCCGGATGCAGCGTTAATAGCCAGACAAACAACGCCAGCGCAATACCCGCAGGCACCAGTAACATCACCGATGCCCCCTTCTTCAGCCACAGCCAGGGCAGGAAGCATCCGAGAATTTCACACAGTGCGGTGGCAAAAAAAAGCAGCGTCGTCTTAATCATTTTGGACATTACGTGAGGATTGATTTAACTATCATACCTGATAATGCCCTTTACTTTTCAATACCTGCGGCGTGGGTATGACGCCATTTCGGTTTGATGTAGAATCGGGACTGGGTAACTTAATTTTCTGCGCCCATTAAAAAAGGAAACGCTATGACTACATTAAGCAAACGCCTTTGTCTGACAGCCCTGCTGGCGCTGTCATCGTTCGCCTTTGCCGCAACGGCTACAGCCGAAACCAGCAAACTCATTATTGAGTCTGGTGATAGCGCGCAGAGCCGTCAGAACGCTGCGATGGACAAAGAACAATGGAATGACACCCGTAACCTTCGTCAGAAGGTCAACAAACGTGCTGAAAAAGAGTGGGATAAAGAAGATGTTGCTTTTGATGCACGTGACAAGTGTCAGCAAAGTGCAAACGTCAATGCCTACTGGGAGCCAAACACACTGCGCTGCCTGGATCGCCGTACTGGCCGCACGGTTGCACCTTAATGTCGGGCATAAGTGACATTAAATTGCGTCCGCTGGAGCGTGAAGACCTGCGCTTTGTTCACCAGCTCGACAACAACGCCAGCGTGATGCGTTACTGGTTCGAAGAGCCATACGAGGCGTTTGTGGAGTTGTCGGATCTTTATGACAAGCACATCCACGATCAGAGCGAACGCCGTTTTGTGGTGGAGTGCAAAGGTGAAAAAGCCGGTCTGGTCGAGCTGGTTGAGATCAACCACGTCCACCGTCGGGCGGAATTCCAGATAATCATTTCGCCGGAGCATCAGGGGAAAGGTCTCGCCTCGCGGGCAGCAAAGCTGGCGATGGATTACGGGTTCAACGTATTAAACCTGTATAAGCTCTATCTTATTGTTGATAAAGAGAATGAAAAAGCGATCCATATCTACCGCAAGCTCGGCTTTATGGTGGAGGGTGAACTGATCCATGAGTTCTTTATCAATGGTGAATACCGCAACACCATCCGTATGTGTATCTTCCAGCACCAGCATCTGGCCGGGCACAAAGCATCCGGCACGACTCAACTGAAAGCGACCGCGCAGTAAACTGCGCGGTTTTTTCTTAATAGTAATCAATACTGTTTTTTATGGTGTATTTGTGCTCAACGGCGGGTTTGACGCTGTCGTCGATGATCATCAGATCGCAACTCACCGGGTTATTGTGACGGTCGTAATCGCAGCTCTGCTTCACATTTCCCAGCGGCTTATCGTTTAGTGTGCTCACCGCTGTATAATCCATTCGCTTGCGCAAATCCTTTGACGGTGTCGACTGCACGGACAAGTGCTGTTCGCCGGAAACCGTCGTTTTACCCAGCGGGTAACCGTCGGCATCGTAGCGGTACTTCACTTCCATCTCTTTTCCGTGTGCTGCCACCACAAAGCCGTTGTCGTCAGTGTCCCACGTCACGCCCGCCGACGGTAATTCAGCCAGCTGACATTTCCCCTGTAGCTTCACTTTACGCTGCTGTGTTTCAGCATCAAGGTAGTAGTTGGCATCCAGTACCAGCGCGACGCCCGTATTATTTTCCAGGTCGTGCAGCTCCAGCGTATCGAAGCACCCTTCCGATGACATCGTGCCAGTCACCTGTTTGGATACCTCACCTTTGTCGTTGAACAGCGTCTGGGAAAAGTCTTTAACCGGCCCGCGCAGTGGGTCAAAATCAAATTCGTTCGAGAAGCTCGCCATCTCAGGCGTAAACGACAGCGGCGCAGAGTTGTTATCACACCCCACCAGTGCCGTTGCCAGTAACGTTATCACTGCGTATTTCTTCACATCATTTACCGATACAGGGAGATTATTCCCAATCATATTAGCAAATACAGATGTTTACACGATCCCTGCTAAAATTAATCTACACACAGAGAAAAGGAGCGACAGATGAAACGGTTACCCTGGATTACCGCCCTGCTGTTAATGAGTGTTTCAACGGCCACTCTGGCCGCCCCGGATTCCTGCGAGCGCGTGAAGAGCGACATTCAGCAGAAAATCATCAACAACGGTGTACCAGAGTCCGGCTTTACGCTGAGCATCGTGCCAAACGATCAGGCCGACCAACCGGATGCACAGGTGGTTGGTCATTGTGCCAGTGATACTTTTAAAATCTTGTACACCCGCACAGGGAACAGCGCAGCTTCAGGCACTCAGGACAATACGCAAGGTGAACCTCAGTGATTTTTAGGCACCAGTACCCCTTGAATTGATGAGGATTAATATTTAATACCGTCAAATAAGTAACACTCACCCCATCATTAGCCCGGTTTTAATAACGGGAGAAAATAATACGTAACAGCAATGATGGGGTGAGTCATGTCCGATATTGAACGTCACGGCGGGATCAGCCGCCGAATGCTGGTTAAATCCACGGCGATAGGTTCTCTGGCGCTTGCTGCTGGCGGGCTTTCTTTGCCTTTTGGCATGAAAAGCGCCGCTGCGGCGGTACAAAACGCCATGCAACCCGCGGAAGATAAAGTGGTATGGGGAGCCTGTTCGGTAAACTGCGGTAGTCGCTGTGCGCTGCGCCTGCACGTCCGTGATGATGAAGTGTACTGGGTCGAAACGGATAATACCGGCGATGATGTTTATGGCAATCATCAGGTGCGTGCGTGCCTGCGCGGTCGATCTATTCGCCGTCGAATAAACCATCCCGACCGCCTGAATTACCCGATGAAACGCGTCGGTAAGCGTGGCGAAGGCAAGTTTGAACGTATCAGTTGGGACGAAGCACTGGACACCCTTGCCACCAGCCTGAAAGGTGTGGTGGAAAAATACGGTAACGAAGCGGTTTACATTAATTACTCTTCCGGGATTGTGGGCGGTAATATCACCCGCTCCTCCCCCTACGCCTCGCTGGTGGCTCGCCTGATGAACTGCTACGGCGGATTCTTAAGCCACTACGGTACCTACAGTACGGCACAAATTGCCTGTGCAATGCCCTACACCTATGGCAGCAACGATGGCAACAGCACCTCTGATATTGAAAACACCAGACTGGTGGTGATGTTCGGTAATAACCCGGCGGAAACGCGCATGAGCGGCGGCGGGATCACGTATTACCTCGAACAGGCACGCGAACGTTCTCACGCGCGGATGATCGTTATCGATCCTCGCTATACCGACACCGCCGCAGGGCGTGAAGATGAATGGATCCCGATTCGTCCAGGCACTGACGCCGCGCTGGTGGCCGGTATCGCCTGGGTGTTAATTGATGAAAACCTGGTAGACCAGCCGTTCCTCGACAAATATTGCGTGGGATACGATGAGAAAACGCTGCCGGAAGGCGCGCCTGCAAACGGTCATTACAAAGCCTATATTCTCGGTCAGGGTGACGATGGCACGGCCAAAACGCCGGAGTGGGCCTCACGTATCACCGGGATCCCAGCCGATCGCATCATTAAGCTTGCACGTGAGATTGGCTCAGCGAAACCGGCGTATATCTGTCAGGGCTGGGGCCCACAGCGTCAGGCCAACGGCGAACTGACATCCCGCGCTATCGCCATGCTGCCGATCCTGACGGGCAATGTGGGGATCAACGGCGGTAACAGCGGCGCACGTGAATCCACCTACACCATCACGATTGAGCGTATGCCGCTGCCGGACAACCCGGTGAAAACGCAGATATCCTGCTTTAGCTGGACGGATGCCATCGTCCGTGGCCCGGAAATGACCGCCCTGCGCGACGGTGTACGCGGTAAAGATAAGCTCGATGTGCCGATCAAATTTATCTGGAACTATGCCGGTAACACCATCATTAACCAGCACTCCGATATCAATAAAACCCACGATATTTTGCAGGATGAAAGCAAGTGCGAAACCATCGTGGTGATCGACAACTTTATGACCTCGTCAGCGAAGTATGCCGATATTCTGCTGCCGGATTTAATGACCGTGGAACAGGAAGACATTATTCCTAACGATTACGCGGGCAACATGGGCTATCTGATTTTCCTGCAGCCCGTTACCGCACCGAAGTTTGAGCGCAAGCCTATCTACTGGATCATGAGTGAAGTGGCGAAACGTCTCGGGCCGGATATCCATCAGCAGTTTACCGAAGGCCGCACCCAGGCGCAGTGGTTACAGTTCCTGTATGCCAAAATGCTCGCAAAAGATCCACAGTTGCCGTCCTATGACGCGCTGAAACAAATGGGTATATATAAGCGTAAAGATCCGGCTGGGCATTTTGTGGCCTACAAAAAATTCCGCGACAACCCCGAGGCAAACCCACTCAAAACCCCATCGGGCAAGATTGAAATCTACTCCAGCGCACTGGCCAGGATCGCCAGCACCTGGGCGCTGGAAAAAGATGAAACCATCAGCCCGCTGCCGGTCTATGCCTCTACGTTTGACGGCTGGGATGCCCCTGAGCGCAGCACCTTCCCGCTTCAGCTGTTCGGCTTCCACTTTAAAGCCCGCACCCACTCCAGCTACGGCAACATTGATGTTCTGCAAGCGGCCTGCCGCCAGGAGATCTGGCTCAACCCTGTCGATGCCGACAAACGTGGCATTAAGAACGGCGACATGGTGCGCGTCTTTAACGATCGCGGTGAGTTGCGTATTCCGGCGAAAGTGACACCACGCATCATGCCTGGCGTGAGCGCAATGGGCCAGGGTGCCTGGCATGATGCCAACATGAACGGCGATCGCATCGACCACGGCTCGTGCATCAACACATTGACCACGCACCGTCCGTCACCGCTGGCAAAAGGTAACCCGCAGCACACCAATCTGGTGCAGGTTGAAAAGGTGAGCTGATTAACCGTGAGCTATTCTATGGTCTGCATATGACCGTCGGTATGGCAATTGCGGGTTAACATAAACGTGCGGGGCAACCCGCGCGAGTAAGGAATATAGTCATGAATAACGTATCACACCGCGAATCGTTCTCGTTTAGTGCCAGAGTATTAGGCGCACTGTTCTATTTTGCTCCGGACAGCGAGCAAGCCTCACCTCTGGTCAATGCACTCACCGCTGGCGGCTGGACGCAGGACTGGCCTCTGACGCAGGATGTTTTGCAGCACATAGAAGGAACGATCAAAATGCCCGCCGATGAGCCGCTAACAGACGCCTGGCAACGTCTGTTTATTGGCCCGTATGCGCTTCCCGCACCGCCGTGGGGTTCCGTGTGGCTGGATCGCGAATCCGTGCTGTTTGGTGACTCAACCCTCGCGCTGCGCCAGTGGATGCGTGAGAACAACATCGTCTTTGAAATGCAGCAGAATGAACCGGAAGATCAGTTTGGTGCGTTGCTGCTGCTGGCCGGGTGGCTGACCGAAAACGGTCGCGATACGGAGCGCGACCAGCTTCTGGCCTGGCACCTTTTGCCGTGGAGCACCCGTTTTCTTTCTGTATTTGTCGAAAATGCCGGACACCCGTTCTACACCGCACTCGGTAAACTTGCTCAGTTGACGCTCGCGGACTGGCAATCCACATTAATTATTCCGGTCACTGAAAAACCGCTTTATCGTTAACGAGGTTCTGGCTTGCTCACCGATACCGGGCAAGCCGGGTTCTCCACTTTTCCGCACGTATACCTTTTGCTAACACCGCGATTTCACTTCACAATACGGTATCTGCCCTGTTCAATTGCGGCCCATGCAACGTCTTCACACTTACCCTGACATCCGAGCGATGTTTCGCAGACTCCTGATTGCCACCATCACTGGCGTGCTGGCCGCGCTGGCCGTTGCTGTATTCCGCCACGCCATGTATTTGCTGGAGTGGGTATTCCTCAGCAACGAAAGCGGCAGTCTGGTGGATGCTGCCGCGGCATTATCGCCCTGGCGTCGTGTACTGACACCGGCGCTTGGCGGGCTGGCTGCCGGGCTGTTGTTGTGGGGATGGCAACGTTTGACGGCGCAGCGTCCCCATGCCCCAACGGATTATATGGAAGCGCTGGAAACCGGAGACGGACAGTTTGATTACGGAGCCAGCCTGGTCAAATCCCTTGCGTCGTTGCTGGTCGTCGCCAGCGGAAGCGCTATTGGTCGTGAGGGTGCCATGATCCTGCTTGCAGCACTGGCGGCCTCCTGTTTCGCCCAACGCTTTACGCCGAAATCCGAATGGAAATTGTGGATCGCCTGCGGAGCCGCCGCCGGGATGGCCAGCGCCTATCACGCACCATTGGCCGGTAGCCTTTTTATTGCTGAAATTCTGTTTGGCACTCTGATGCTGGCCTCGCTCGGCCCGGTTGTGATTGCCGCCGTGGTGGCGCTGCTCACCACGCGTCTGTTAAGCCCCGGAGCCAGCACACTCTACGAAGTCCATCTTAGCGAAATGCTCACGGCGACGGATTATTCGCTGATCGTCGGAATAGGCTTGCTGGCAGGTATCTGCGGCCCACTGCTGATGTGGTTGATGACGTTCAGCCACTCTCTGTTTCTGCGTCTCAAACTCTCACCGCCCTGGCAACTGGCGCTTGGCGGGCTGATCGTCGGACTGTTGTCACTGATGACGCCAAAAGTATGGGGCAATGGCTACAGTGTGGTGCAGGCGTTTCTTCTTTCCCCACCATTACTGTCGGTGATTGCTGGTGTGTTTCTGTGCAAATTACTGGCGGTACTGGCGAGTAGCGGCTCGGGCGCTCCGGGTGGGGTCTTCACCCCGACGCTGTTTGTCGGTATGGCAACAGGGATGCTGTTTGCGCAGATCTCCGCGCTGTGGTTTCCGGGATCAGAGATGGCAATTTTGCTGGGGCTGGCGGGGATGGCAACGTTGCTCGCCGCGACGACACACGCGCCAATTATGTCGGCGCTGATGGTCTGTGAAATGACCGGGCAGTATTTTTTGCTGCCCGGTTTGCTGGTAGCCTGCGTGGTGGCGTCTGTGCTGTCGCGAACGTTACGCCACGACTCTATTTATGGTCAACACGCTGCCGAAGGCAGAGAGATCGATGTACTGCGCTAACTCGCGCTGCTCGGCGCGAGGCAGATAAGGCAGTTCCCCCACCAGTGGACCTGGCAGTTTTTTGCTCAGCACCTCGATGATTTCTGCATAGTGCGCCAGACCCGGGTTGATACGGTTTGCCACCCAGCCAATCAACGGCAGGCCGTCGTTGGCAATGGCCTGCGCCGTCAGAAGCGCATGGTTGATGCACCCTTCCTGGATCCCAACCACCATCACCACCGGCAGTTGCTCTTGTACTACCCACTCGGACAACGGGCGCAAATCGTTCATCAGGCTGCGCCACCCGCCCGTGCCTTCAACGACCACATGGTCAACCTTCTCACTCAGGTTTGCCAGGCCGTCAGACAACAGGGTGTAGTTGATCGGACCGCTGTGTGCCACGCTGCTCTCATCTTCGCTCAACGCAATAGGGTTGACCGCATGATAAGGCAATTCCAGGGATGAAACGCTTTGCAAAACCAGTGCGTCTTTATTACGCAGTCCTTCTGGCGTCTCTTTACTGCTTTTTGCGACCGGTTTGTACCCTGCGACGCGCTCACCGCGTGCCGCCAGGGCTTGCAGCAACGCGCGAGACACCACCGTCTTCCCGACAGAGGTATCAGTACCAGTAACAAAGAAACGCTTAAGCATGACTCACTCCACCTCTTGGGTATGCTTCGGAAATATAAACCAGGTAAATAATTCAGTGGGGGAAGTCTACGGGATGCATGCGCTACCCGGCTTGAGATAGCGCAATCTTTCTTGCATCTGTGGAAAAGAGTTAACCCTGCAGTAAGCGAATAAGTAACGAGCCGTTGTACATCGCATCTTTCACCAGCGCAGCACCGGCCATCGTGCCCTGGTTCGAGAATTGCGTACTTTCGACCACAATATTCTTGCTGTACGCCGGGAGCGACTGCTGATGAATACAGGCCGAAATGGTCGGGAAAAGGATCTCTGCCGCCTGGCTAAGCGGTGAGCCAATCAGAATTTTTTGTGGGTTGAAGAGATTCACCATGATGGCCAGAATGCGACCGACGTTATTCCCCACACCGGTAATGATGTCCTTCGCCAGCAGATCGCCCTGACGCGCCGCGGCGCAGAGCGAGTCGACGGTTAACGGTTGCCCGTGGAGTGTCGAACTCATTGACTGACTTAGCCTCACCTGCGCCAGCTCCAGCACGCTTTCCACGCTGGCAATGGTTTCCAGACAGCCGTGGTTTCCGCAGTAACACCGTTTCCCGTAGGGATCGACCTGGGTGTGACCAATTTCCACCAGGCTACTGCTCCCGGCGTGCAGAAGGCGTCCGTCGGTGATGACACCCGCCCCTACGTTGTGATCAATCACCACCTGAATAACATCCCGTGCACCGCGTGACGCACCAAATAGTGCCTCGGCCATCGTCCAGGCACTGATATCATGCTGAATATAGACCGGCACACCCGTATGACTTTTCAGTGCTTCACCCAGCGGCATCTCTTTAACATCGTCGTAAAACGGCATGCGGTGCACAATGCCATTTTCGGTATCAATAATCCCCGGCATGGTGATGGCGATCGCCGTTAAACGCTCAAGCCGCTGCTGGTGACGGATAAAGAACTGATCGATATGCGTGATGATCGCATCGAGGAGCGATTGTTCCGTGTCGAGCGGCAACTCCAGCCGATCTTCCACCACCAGCTTGCTGCTCAGATCGCGCAGCGCAAGGAAAATTTCGCCGCGACTGATACGCAGCGACAGGTAGTGCCACGCTTCCGTTTCCACCACCAGCCCGACTGCCGGACGGCCGCGGCTGCCCGGCTCCTGAATTTCTGTCTCCTGAACCAGGTGGGCTTCCAGCATTTCGCGGACAATCTTGGTGATACTGGCAGGTGCCAGTTGTGCCAGGCGCGAAAGATCGATACGCGAAACCGGACCAAGCTGATCAATCAGGCGATAAACCGCGCCAGCGTTGGTCTGCTTAATCTGATCAATGTGCCCTGGCTGACTATCAGCAACCACCTCGTACTCCCTTATTTTCGAGCTTCGAAATAAACTGTGGGCTATGGTGAAGCACTTCAATGGCCGTCGTCAAATATTTACTTAGCCATGTGATTTACTGCACATTTTTATCCCCATTTCGCTATAAATATCGTCCTGCAGAGGCGGCGATAAGCTGCTTTTTGAAACGCTGTGCCGCATGGCTCTGTTCATGGTGTTTTGACCAGACCAGCCACATCTCTGAAACCGCATCAGATTCGGCAATGGGAACCCAGCGCATTTCACGCAATTGTACCCGTTTAAAGGAGGCCGGGAGAATAGAAACACCCAGCCCTGCCGCGACCAGCCCAATAATGGTCATTGCCTCTCCCACTTCCTGGGTAATCACCGGGGCAAGATCGTAGCGCCGCATCAGGCCGAGAATATCGTCATACAGACCCGTGCCTACCTGAGGGTCAAAAAAGACAAACGGCTCTTTTGCCAGCTCTGACAGCGTGACGGCGGGGCACGAGGCTAGCGGATGGTCATGCGGGATCATCGCCATCAGCGGTTCGCGCAAAATCACCTGCCACTCCAGCGTGTCAGGCAACTGGGTATTACGCATCAACCCCAGGTCGAGCGAACCTTCATTAAGCGGGGCAATCTGTTCGCGGGTGTTAATTTCGCGCGTCTGAATATGTACATCCGGGAAGTGACGACGAAACGACGAGAGCGTTTCCGAAACGGCGCTGATAAACGGAGCGGATGAGGTAAAACCGATGCGCAGTTCACCGGCTTCCCCCAGATAGAGCCGTTCGGCCCGGGCGGCTGCGTCATCAACCATGCTCAGAATTTGTCTGCTGTCGGCCAGAAACTGCTTTCCTGCCGCCGTCAGGCTCACGCTGCGGTTAGTACGCGCAAGCAGACGAGCCCCCACCTGCTGCTCCAGGATCTGAATTTGCTGGCTCAGCGGTGGCTGAGAGATGTTCAACCGCGCGGCAGCACGGCCAAAATGCAGCTCTTCCGCTACAGCGACAAAATAGCGCAGATGACGCAGTTCAATATTCATATCTTTAAAGTATCATTTGAGATTATTAATATATTAGACAGAATATTTACAATTTCCTACTCTGATCATGTGGTCATACCCGTCACCAGAAATCACGGGGATGTTTAAGCAAGGAACATGTGTGAGTCGTACAACTACCATTGATATCGCTCCGGCAAGCGATGTTGATGATTTACCCGCAGCATCACAGCCGGTGCAGTTCATCAAACGTGGTACTCCCCAATTTATGCGCGTCACGCTGGCGCTTTTCTCTGCAGGACTGGCAACCTTCGCCCTGCTTTATTGCGTTCAGCCCATCCTTCCCGTTTTGTCTCATGAGTTTGGCGTGTCACCTGCCAGCAGCAGTGTCTCGCTGTCGATCTCAACCGGGATGTTGGCTATTGGCCTGCTTTTTACCGGACCACTTTCCGACGCCATTGGCCGCAAACCGGTGATGGTCACCGCGTTGATGCTGGCGTCCGTCTGTACCCTGCTTTCCACCATGATGACCAGCTGGCACGGTATTCTGATGATGCGCGCGCTGATTGGGTTATCGCTGAGCGGTGTGGCGGCGGTCGGGATGACGTATCTCAGCGAGGAGATCCACCCCAGCTTTGTCGCATTCTCAATGGGATTGTATATCAGCGGAAACTCTATCGGTGGGATGAGTGGCCGCCTGCTGAGCGGGGTGTTTACGGATTTATTTAGCTGGCGCATTGCGCTGGCCGTGATCGGCTGTTTTGCCCTCGCATCTGCACTGATGTTCTGGAAAATTCTACCCGAGTCACGCCACTTCCGCCCGACGTCCCTGCGCCCAAAAACGCTGTTTATCAACTTCCGCCTGCACTGGCGTGATAAAGGGTTGCCACGGTTGTTCCTGACCGGTTTCCTGCTGATGGGGTCATTCGTCACGCTGTTTAACTACATTGGTTACCGCCTGATGCTCTCTCCCTGGCACCTGAGCCAGGCAGTCGTGGGTCTGCTCTCCGTCGCTTATCTCACGGGAACCTGGAGTTCACCGAAAGCGGGTGCGATGACCGCACGTTTTGGCCGCGGCCCGGTGATGCTGGTGTCAACGGCGGTGATGCTGCTCGGCCTGCTGATGACGCTCTTCTCATCCCTGTGGCTGATTTTTGCCGGGATGCTGCTCTTCTCCGCCGGTTTTTTCGCCTCTCACTCCGTGGCAAGCAGCTGGATAGGCCCACGTGCGCGGCGCGCCAAAGGTCAGGCGTCGTCCCTGTATCTTTTTAGCTACTATCTCGGCTCCAGTATCGCCGGGACGCTTGGCGGCGTGTTCTGGCATAACTACGGCTGGAACGGCGTGGGCGGGTTTATTGCGCTGATGCTGTGTGCGGCGTTGCTGGTAGGTGCCAGTCTGCATAAACGTCTGCATTAACATTCAACCGTCTTCGTGTTTAAATCGAGCCGATGCTATTTTTTGTCATCGGCTGATTCAGACACGAGGACTTCATGAAAAACAACAACTACCAACAACTCACCCGCACCTTCCAGCGTCTCTCTCGCTTCTCGCACCTCTCCTCCATCGCCAGCTGGGATATGTTCACCATGATGCCGCCAGGCGGCAGTGCCGCGCGTAGCGAAGCGCTGGCCGAAATGAGCGTATTGCAACATCAAATCCTGACCGACAAAAAAATGGGCGAATGGCTGGCTGCTGCCGCGAGCGAAGATCTGAATGACATTGAGCAGGCCAATCTGCGCGAAATGACGCGCCATTATCAGCAAGCCACGCTGCTGCCTGAATCACTGGTGGAAGCCAAATCACTGGCGGGCAGCAAGTGTGAACACGCCTGGCGTACCCAGCGCCCGGCGAATGACTGGCACGGGTTTTCCGCAAACCTGAAAGAGGTGGTCAAACTCAGCCGCGAAGAGGCTCGCCTGCGTGCTGAGGCCAAAAGCTGTTCACCTTACGACGCGCTGCTGGATATTTTTGAACCGGACATGACCAGCGCTCGCCTGGACGTACTGTTTGGCGACATGAAATCCTGGCTGCCGGATCTGCTGGCTAACGCGGTGGAAAAACAGTCTCAGCAATCGTTCGTTCCGCCACAAGGCCCCTTCCCGACCGCCACGCAGCGTGAACTGGGGCTGGAAGCGATGAAAATGCTCGGTTTCGATTTTAACGGCGGTCGCCTGGACGTCAGCGCGCATCCGTTCTGCGGCGGCGTACCGGAAGATGTGCGAATTACCACACGCTATGACGAGGAGGAGCTGCTTAGCGCCCTCTTTGGCGTGGTTCACGAAACCGGACACGCCCGTTATGAACAAAACCTGCCGCGTGCATGGGCTGGCCAACCTGTTGCGCTGGCACGCTCAACGGCAATCCACGAATCCCAGAGCCTGTTCTTTGAGATGCAGCTCGGGCGCAGCAATGCCTTCCTGAAACATCTGCTCCCTGCCGTCCAGGCCCGCTTTGGCAGCCAGGCCGCATTCAGCGAAGAAAACTTTATCGCATGGAACCAGCGGGTAAAGCCGGGTTATATTCGCGTCGATGCAGACGAAGTGAGCTATCCGGCGCATGTGGTGCTGCGCTACGAGATTGAACGGGCGCTGATTAACGGTGACATCGAGGTCGACGATATCCCGGCGCTGTGGGATGAAAAAATGCAGGCCTGGCTCGGGTTATCCACCAAAGACAACTACCGCAACGGTTGTATGCAGGATATCCACTGGACTGACGGTGGTTTTGGTTACTTCCCGTCGTATACCCTGGGTGCCATGTACGCCGCCCAGTTGTTCCATGCCGCGAAAACGGCGCTGCCGGATCTGCAGGCATCCATTGCTGATGGCGATTTTTCGGCCCTGTTCGACTGGCTGCGCCAGAACATCTGGCAGCACGGCAGCCGCTTTACCACCTCACAGCTGATTACCCTGGCGACAGGTGAAGATCTGAACATTCGTTATTTCCGTGAACACCTGACCTCGCGCTATCTGTAATTCACCTGCCGGAGCATGCTCCGGCAGCGTCTTCTCCCGCTACGCAATAAGAATATGATTTTGTGCATATCATTACACTCTCGCCTGATGTATTAACTCTTTTCCTGGTCACACAATAAAACTGTTATCAGGCCAGGGTTAAAAAATAAATAAAGGGATGAATGATGAAAGGCATAATCAAAACGATAGCGTTAGCCATGCTGTGTACGGCGAGTGTGAGTACCTTAGCCGCCACGGATAACACACCAAAAGAAGCATACGACGACATTACCCACTCTCTGGCCGACCTCCAGCCCATCACGTTTCAGGCTCCCACGGAAAAGTACAAACTGCTGGTGTTTATTGATAACCAGTGCATCTACTGCAGTAATGTGGTGAAAAACGTTAAGCAGTATACGGACGCCGGTTTGATGATGTCATTTCTGACCGTTGCGCCCGATTCCATTCGCGATTCCGTGATTGAAGATATGGGACGCGTCTGGTGTTCCACCGATAAGGTGAAAAGCCTGCAAAAAGCGATGGCGGGTTTTTTACCGGATAACGACACGACCCCAGCCTGTTCTGACCTGGTTACGCGCCAGTCCGCGCTGGCAGAAAGGATGGGCATCCGCGTCACACCATTCATGGTGGTGATCGAGCCCGAGCCGCGTTCGATTGTCGGCAGTCAGCCGCCGGCAGCTATCCTGGCCACACTGAAGAAATAGCCCTGACGTGTACGAACAGGCTGGTGTAGCCTCGTTCGTACATACCGTTCCTGCCCGTTGTACATTACGTTACACGCCGATACCAATCACTCACGGAAACCTCGGTTTTACAGGGATATAGTTCTTTCAACGGCCCCGCAGTGGGGTTAAATGAAAAAACAAATTCGAGGGTATGAGAATGAACAAAGTATTAGCTCTGGTTGTTGCCGCTGCTATGGGTCTGTCTTCTGCTGCGTTTGCTGCTGAAACTACTGCAACCGCAACACCTGCTGCAGCGCCTGCTGCAACTGCAACCACCGCTGCTCCAGCGAAAACAGTTCACCATAAGAAACACCACAAAACCGCTACAAAACACAAAGCAACTGCAACAAAAGAAGCAGCAGCTCCAGCAGCCGCAGCACCAACCGAGCAAAAAGCTCAGGCTGCTAAAAAGCACCACAAAAAAGCAGCAAAACCCGCTGTAGAGCAAAAAGCTCAGGCTGCTAAAAAGCACCACAAAAAAGCAGCAAAACCTGCTGTAGAACAGAAAGCTCAGGCTGCTAAAAAGCACCACAAAAAAGCGGCAAAACCTGCTGTAGAACAGAAAGCTCAGGCTGCTAAAAAGCATCACAAAAAAGCAGTAAAACACGAAACTGCTAAACCAGCTGCACAGCCAGCTGCGTAAGAGTACAAGCTTAACCGTGCCCTTCGGGGCACGTTGGTAAACCGGCGCTGAACCGGAAAGGTACAGCGCCGTTTTTTTATCCGGAGGGCGTATGCTGCGGCGCTATCGGTTTGAGCTCATTCTTATTCTGCTTATTTTATGCGCGCTCATCGCAAGCCATTTTTATCTTTCCTGATTGTAGCACGCTGATTTTACTCCCACTTTAACGCTGTCCCGTCTATAGTATTTTCATAGGGTTCACTTTTAATAATCATAATTACCCCCACCAGAGTGTGATATGCGTAAATCTGTTGTGTTGTTACTGGGAACGTTTGGTCTTTTTTCTGGGCTCTTGCATGCGGATGATGGCGGTGATGACACCATTAGCGCCAAAGAACTAAAGACGCTGTTTTTTGGTCATGATGACCGCACGCGTGTCGCTAATCCTGCCCAGGCTCCCTGGGATGCCATCGGGCAACTGGAAACCGCCAGCGGTAACTTATGTACCGCGACCCTGATTACCCCTCAACTTGCACTGACGGCGGGCCACTGCCTGTTGACACCGCCGAACGGTAAGCCGGATAAAGCCGTTGCCTTGCGTTTTGTGTCGCAAAAAGGCACCTGGCGCTATGAAATCCACGGTATTGAAGGCCGGGTTGATCCTTCCCTCGGCAAACGCCTGAAACCTGATGGTGATGGCTGGATAGTGCCCCCCGCTGCAGCCTCCTGGGATTTTGGCCTGGTCGTCTTGCGCTATCCGCCGTCTGGCATTACGCCGCTACCGTTATTCGACGGGGATAAAGCTGCGCTGACTGCCGCGCTGAAAGCCGCCGACCGTAAGGTGACGCAGTCAGGCTACCCTGTCGATCATCTGGATGCGCTTTACACCCACACGGACTGTATCGTGACGGGCTGGGCGCAAAATAGCGTGCTCTCGCATCAGTGCGATACGTTACCGGGTGATAGCGGCTCACCGTTGATGTTAAAAACGGAGAATGGCTGGCAGCTGATTGGGGTGCAAAGCTCCGCCCCGGCCGCCAAAGACAGATATCGGGCCGATAACCGGGCCTTGTCGGTGACCGGTTTTCGCGACAAGCTGGATGCACTGGCACAACAATAGGTTAGCACTGTCTTACCTGGTGTAATGCCATAATCGCCTCAATTGGCATCGGCTGGCTGAACCAGAACCCCTGCAACTGATCGCAACCAGCCAGCCGCAGCAGTTTCATCTGTTTCTCGTTTTCCACCCCTTCGGCGACCACCGCCATCCCCAGGGCATTGGCGATCCGTACCGTTCCACTCACCAGAGCCGCCGCCTGCTCGTCGTTATCCACCAGCCCGGCCAGCGATTTATCTATCTTGATGGTGTCAAAATTAAAACGCCGCAGGTAGCCAATGCTCGAATAGCCCGTACCAAAATCATCCAGCGCCACCGCCGTTCCCAGCGCTCTCAGGTTGGTTATCGCCGTGCGGGCACGCTCCGGATTTTCCAGAACATAGGTTTCCGTTACCTCAAGCTGAAGTCTGGTCGCCGGGAACCGGGTGACCTTCAACACGTCTGCCACTTTGTCTTCAAATTCGGGATCGCGAAATTGTGCCGGAGAGATGTTAACTGACAGTTTTAATTCACCGAAAGGCTCCAGATCCTGACAGGCCCGATGCAAAACAAACTGCCCCAGTTTGTAAATCAGACCGCTGGTCTCTGCAATGGTAATAAACGTATCCGGGCCAAGCTCCCCACCCGGGCGACGCGGCCAGCGCACCAGTGCTTCCACACTGCTCATTTTCTGGCTGCGCGCATCAATAATCGGCTGATACCAGACCTCAAACTCATCGCGCTCCAGTCCATTACGGATCTGATTTTCAATCGCCAGCTGGCGTTCCCGAACGCTGTTTAATTCCGCATCGTAGTGCGTGACACGCCCTTTTCCGGTAATTTTGGAGTGATACATAGCGATATCGGCACGGCGGAACAGCTCGGAAGTGGTGCATTCAATCAGCGTTCCGCTGGCAATGCCGATGCTGGCACCAATATGGATAGTACGCTCACCCAGGCGAATCGGTGTATTGAGGAAATCAAGCACTGACCCGGCAAATGCGGCCGCCAGCGCTTCTGCGCGGTCGCCGCCAATGGTCATGGCGAACTCATCGCCCCCCATTCGCGCCAGCATCCCACCAGACGGGATCCGCGCATTCAGCTCTTTTGCTATCTCAATGATGAGATCATCGCCAACGCTATGGCCATACACATCATTCACATCCTTAAAGCCGTCAAGATCGATAAACACGACGCTTTTCACGTCAATATCACCGCGCAAACTCACTTTATCCAGCGCTTCAATTAACGCACGGCGGTTCGGCAGATGGCTTAACCAGTCCGTTCTCGCCACCAGCCGCGCCTGGCTTTCCCCCCTGGCAAGTTTGTACAGACCCACACTACTTACCAGAATAAACAGCAGGATCAGCGCTGCCGCCAGCACCACAATGTGCGTAATATCGGATGATGCAGCACGGGCTGCCTGAGCACCGGGAAGGCGCGCCTGCCAGTTGAGATAGCCCAGAAGTTCCCCTGCCGAACTGTGCAGCGGCATACTCAGGTTATTGATTTTGTCAGCGGTATAGTTGAGGTTATCAATCTGAAACGTTTCGCCCAGATCGGATAATATCTTGTCGTTCAGATGGCGGGTAATCACCAGATAACGCCGGGTATCTCCGTTAACCTGTAATCTTCCGATCATCGGCCGGACCAGACCAATCCCCACGAAAGCAACACCGTTTCGTGTTCGGGTGATCCCGGCATAGATATTCTTGTCGCTGGATAAGGCTCGTCGGTGTTGGTCAATCAGCGCCTTCAGGCCATTGCCGAAAAAGTCGAGATTCGTTTCATTAAAGGGTTGGCTCTGGAACGAGCCCCAAATCACGTTAAATTTTTCATCCAGCACAAACGTGCCGTCATAGAGATTATTGATTTTAAAACCTGCCCCCCAGGTGTTGTACAGCCATTGCGTATCAAGCCTGGGGCTGTAAACCTCGCGCACCGCATCGTCCCAGACGGCATTATCAATGACCAGGGAGGAGACACGAGTGACCGACGTCTCGATGGCACCCTGCACAGAAAGTGCTGAGCGATGTTCATCAATTTCATTGGTTTTGCTACTGATGAGATGCAGGGAAAGATAAAGCAGTGCGACGATGGAAATGATTAAGCCGATCCCCGCCATGAATATCATGATAAACAACGTTTTTGCTGTGGGGATATTGTGCCAGCTTAATGTGCGGTACATTCGCCATCCTCTTCAAAGTTTTACTTTTCTAAGCGTAATACAGGCAGCGAATTTCGCTGCCTGTAAATAATGGCGATGATGGTTTCAGGCGAGTTTTATCATAATCATACCCGCCAACAACAGCAGTAACCCTATCCAGCCTTTGTTATTTAAACGCTGACCAAAAAGCACCCAACCTGCCGCCAGCGTGGCGGTGATACCAAAACCGCCCCATAGCGCATATGCCACCGAAAGATCGATACCTTTTACCGCCTGGGACAAGGCGCTGAACGCCCCCAGCACGGCAGCAATCGACATCAGGCCGTAGAATTTACCACGAAAACCATCTGAGAATTTAAGAAAGACGTTAGCCACAATTTCCAGAACGATTGCGAACGCCAGCCAGGCCGCATGGATCCACTCAAACTGCGGCATGGGTCTGCTCCTTCTGCTGTTTTGTCGGTTTACGTGTACCTGATTTAATCAGCACGATACCTGCTACCAGGGTCGTTAATCCGGCAACTTTCATCGTGGATAACGTTTCATCAAATAACAAGACGCTGAACAACGTAATCAACAAAATACCAATGCCTTCCCACAGTGCATAAGCCACACCCAGCGCTATTTTCTTGACTGCAAATGAGAGGAAAATATAGGACAGTGAGATCATCACCAACATTAAAATAAAACCCGTGTTGCCATCACTGACGCTTGCCCATTTCATAGAGAGCGTGCCGGTAATCTCAGTGATGATCGCCAGAGCTAGTAAAATCCAGTAAAACATGTTTTTCTCCTGCTTGAGAATATAATCCATCAAGGCTCGCTGCGTGCAGCAAACCCAAAAAATATGAAATTAAATCAGATAGCTAAACGCATAGCGTCAGCTCAGGCAGAAGGTATGACTATAGCGCGGTGCGCCAGTGTTGCTCACCAGACAGAGGGTAAAGAGATGTGGAAAATACAGCGGTGTTTTTAAAAAAATACGTCCTGAACACATTGTCCATAAAATTACAATTATCCGCGGTGTTGCTTCTCGTCTTTGCGGATGAAAATTGTCCTCGGTAGTTGAACACTCCTGATTTGTACCATAAGCCAGGATTTTACTCAAAGCCTTTGCAATTCTTTACCCATCCGGTGCGATTTCGGTTAGTTTGTTGAAATGGTTTTCGCATTTATTATAAATAAAATATCACTCAACATTATGCTGACGATGTTTTTTCACCTTCAGATGTCCATCGATAATACAGGTTTACTGCACCTCCCGGCCTGCCGATAAGCGTTCAGTGCCGCCTTCCACTCCGCCAGCGGGTATACTGTGACATCGCTATACTGACTGGCACACAGCTTAGGCCAGATGTGACAAAATTCGTCCTGCCACGCCTCAACATTCAGTGCATCAAGATAGTTGCGAATATGAAACCATTCCACGCGCGGTAAGGCCTGCCGCTGGCGGAATATCTGCCCGGAAAGCAGCCCATAACAGACAAATGTCCCCTGCACGGGCATCACGCTCAGGATCGTTTCCGCCAGCGCTCCCCCTGTGGCGTCGTAAACCACGTCAGCACGCGCGGCAACGGTGCGCACTGCCTGCGTGTCGTGTTGCACAAGGGGGATAATGCCTGCCGCGGCAAGGCGCTCAGCATGAATGGGAGAACGGTGAATACCGTACACCGCCTCCGCACCTGCCCGCAGCGCCCACTGCCCAAGCAGAAGCGCGCAATCGGAGCCGGCAGCGGTTAGCAGCACCTGCTTATTCTGAGGTGAATAGCGGGTCAACATCATCTGTGCCGCCAGCGGATTGATGTACGCCCGTGCGGCCAGATGCGAATCGATGTGTTCCGGAACCGGGATAGCATACTCTGCCGGACAATCGACAACATGCTGCCAGGTTCCCTGCCCCCGCAACGGCAGGACGCGGCAGCCTGACAGATGCGCAAACGATGCGGGTGCCTGCGTCACGATACCGACACCTTCGTAGCCCGCCACTGCCGGCAACGGTGTCCGGTGGCGGTACGCACCGGTGATGGGAATAAGATCGGATGCATTGATCGGAGAAAACAGCATACGTACGCGGAGATTTCCCGGAATCAGCTCGCCAGGTGGTCCAGCCTCAGGTTGCAGAACAGATTCCGGTTCGCCAAAACGACGATACCAGAGAGCCAGGTTATCCATTACGATCTCGCTGTACAGAGTCAGGCGGCAAAGCTTAGCGCTTCTGCGCTGACAGGTCACGGCGTAATGAACGAAGATCGTATTGCTCCCTGAATATCAAAATTAGTTCTCCCTCTGTTCCATCAGGGGAGATATGGTAAAATTTTCTCTTTTCACAACAGGTAACTCAGCATGGCACTGATCCCCAAAAACTACGCCCGACTGGAAAGCGGATACCGGGAAAAAGCACTAAAAATTTACCCCTGGGTATGTGGGCGCTGCTCGCGGGAATTTGTGTATTCCAATCTCCGTGAACTCACGGTTCACCATATCGATCACGATCATACCAACAACCCGGAAGATGGCAGCAACTGGGAGTTGTTGTGCCTGTATTGCCACGACCACGAGCACTCAAAATACACAGAGGCGGATCAGTACGGCACTACCGTTGTGGCCGGAGAGGACGCGCAGAAAGATGTGGGTACAGCAACGTATAATCCATTTGCTGATTTGAAATCGATGCTGAATAAGAAAAAATAACGTTAAAGGCTCCTGCTCATGGCATAACTGCCCGCGTCGGTTACATGGGCAGTGATGCGATGGGCGTTCTACAATTCAATGGCCAATTTTGCCGGGATACTGACACTTCTGGCGCATCAGGCATTAAATTCCTCTGACTGATGCGGTAAGGCATCACACATCTCTTGTAACTCATTGAACAATCTTGCCACATGGAAACCATCGCACACGGAATGATGTACCTGAACGGCGAGAGGCAACAATATTTTTCCATCCTGTTCGTAGTATTTTCCGAGAGTGAACATGGGGGAAAAAAAGTTCTGCATGTTAGCAATGTTCATATTAAAACTGGTAAAACTTACCCAGGGAATAGCCGATACGAAAAACACATTCTCCCGAGACTCTTCCTTAGGCCAATAAGAAAGGTTATTTCCATAGCGTGCAACGTCTTCTGAATAAACGTTCTGGAAGTGATGGATATTGCCATCGTAGTGACTCCATAATGACGAAAAAGTCTCCGTTTCATTATGGAAAATTGTATAGCTTGGATGAATATCCTTCCATATAACAAGCTCATTGTCCTTCATATTCATGCGGAACTCCGAATGCCTGTTTACGATTTTAGAAAGGAGGAAAATAATAGTCGGGTAAAACTTCCAGCCAACCTCTTTTATATGTTTTAGCAGCGCGGTAATATCTACCAGGACAGTCTGGTTAATTGTACATTGAGCAAATGACTGAAACACTTCGAAATGCTCCTTCCGTGCCCAACGAGATAAGTCAACAGGTGTATATTCTGGGGTTGTTTTTTTCATTTGTTAACCTTTGCTTAGCAAACATATATTTGATAATAGAAAATTGAAGAGTCTTCGACGCTCAGGCTACCGTCTTTCTTAATACTTCCGGTGATCAACAGCTTAACCATCACATCTCCAGTATAAACACCTTGCAGCCAGCCACACGTTGCTCAAAAAATGGTTTTGGGCCAGACACCATTTCAACCGCCTCGAATCTTTCTGTCAATCTCAGACTGTGGTTTTCCGAACAGGTATCCCTGTACGAGATCGCAGCCAAGCGCCTGAAGACGTTCAAGCTGTTCCTGGGTTTCAACACCTTCTGCAATAACCCTCATATTGAGGCTCTTTGCCATGCCGGTAATCAATTTAACGATATTAAGTGCATCATCTTTCGTGGATATAGGATTCACAAAGGATTTGTCTATTTTAATTTTATCAAAATTAAGTTCACTCAGCCTTGAGAGCGACGAATACCCCGTTCCGAAATCATCAATGGAAATTTTTACACCCAGCGATCTTAGCTTTTTGAGAATATTGATCGGTATGTTGCTATCACTGAAGAGCGAAGACTCTGTAACCTCTAACTCAAGACGGCTAGCCGGTAGTCCTGTCTCTTTCAGGATGGACTGCACCATCGTAGTAAACGATTTAGTGCCCAGCTGAACAGGTGAGACATTCACAGAGATCCTTGCCGGAACCGCCCAGGAAACCGCTTCCCTGCAGGCAAGTTCAAGCACTGTTTTGCCAATCCCATTGATCATCCCTGTTTTTTCAGCAACAGAAATAAAGTAATCCGGGGACAATATCCCCTTCACAGGGTGTACCCAGCGGATAAGCGCTTCGTAGCCGTAAACTTCATTGCTGAATGAATCGACAATAGGCTGGTAATAAACAACGAATTCATTGTTATCGATCGCCAGTGCCATATCATGTTCAAGGGTTCTGCTTTCCTGCAACCTTTGCAGCATCCACTGACGGAAGACTTTTATCTGTTGCGAACCTTCTTTTTTGGCTTCGTAGAGGGCCAGATCGGCAAATTTATAAAGATAATCAGAACGTCGTTCATTATCGGATAAAACAATACCCACACAGGTGGCAATTTTTATCAGTTGGTTATTAATCGTATAGGGTTGACTGATATAGTTACTGATTTCTTTGGCGTGTGAAACAGCCGCATTTTCGGTCAAGCCACTGGACAGAAGTGCAAACTCGTCGCCGCCCAAGCGGTAAAATGTATCTGAAACGCTGCTCATTGAGGTGAGTCGCCTGGATACCTGATTCAACAGTAAATCTCCGGTATCATGGCCATAGGTGTCGTTAACCTCTTTGAACCGGTCTAAATCAAATAACATCACGGTGACAGGAATGTGGTTTTTATCTGCCTGAAGAATAATTTCATTGAGGTCATCCCAGAAGTAAAGGCGGTTTTTCATGCCAGTGAGGGAATCATGATAAACATCATATTCCAGCTTCGAATTCTGAATCTGCAGTGTTTCTTTTGATAACTGAAGTTCGTCAGCAAGGCTTTTAACCTGCAGATGTGCTTTGAGAATATTTTTGTTCTGATAAATCATTAAAAAGCCCAGAATGAAGCTTAATATCACCAGGAGTAACGAAAGTGCAGAATAAATATAATAAAGAATTTGTGTTTTATTGTTGGCTTCATTAATCGTGTTAATGTTTTTCATTAACGCATTTGCAGAAAGTTGACTTAGCGGCGCATCGAGCATATGCATACTTTTAAGGTATGCTTGTAGCTCTGAATGGCTCATTTTTTCAAGATTACCATCCAGATAAGCAAGCATTTTCTCCAGACGTGCAGCGAGCACTTGATGCATTTTATCGTTTTCAATATAGCGACCTAAATCTCCCCCCTTCATTAAATCGCTCTGGCTTAGCATAATGTCGAGACGCATGCGGGCCTGGTCTATCGTAACGTTATCGGTATCGGTTGCGTATAGACCAAGCCATGATTCAAATCGGTAATACTCTGATACCAGTTGAGCCACGGACCAGGACTCAGTGTAGTGAGTCAGTTTTTGCAACTCTTGCTGTTGAGCATAAACAAGAAATGCAATATATCCTGTCGTGAGAAAAAGAGAAAAAATGATACCAACCAGTATCCTGTTCATTATGTTCTCCTGAACTGCTATTCAATTTTCATTTTGCTAACCTGCCATGCTGAACGCGAGTAATAAATCTGATTATTCAACTCAGGAAGACTGTCATAGGGGTATACAATGAATGATGGACCTTTATCGCGGATGCTCATATATTCGCCATTGATCTTTAAGGCAAGTATGGCGTTGTATTTTCTGAAATCACTGAAAGGTATGACGGTAGAGTAATCATTGAGCGCAATAACATTAACGACAGAACCCTTTGCACCAACATAATCCATGAGTTTGCTCATTGGAACACCCTCAAACTTAGTAAGTCCATTATACCAGGGGGACGTCGTCTGGAAACTCACCAGGCCTAGTTTTTCAAGGCTGGCGAGATCAAACACTGCTTTTCCATCTTCATTCGTGTTTTGTATATTACCGTAAATCGTTAAAATGGGTTTACCGACGGGTTTCGGCAGTTCGCCAGCCCAGGCTAAACTCTGTACCAGACAGCATAACAGCATTAGGGTTAATCTCATTTTAGCCTCCACTTTTTACCAGAAGTATAAGAATTATAATTTAGATATCACACTAGTTTATGTATTTTGTTGGATAGTATGAGTTTTATAGCTTTCTTTTCATTAAATAATAGTATAATCAAGCAATTAGGTGTTAGTGATGATAGGGTGTTTGATAGTCGAATGATGCTTCATTTTTTGAGACAAGCTAAAGTTGCCTGAATAATCTCTGTTACGTTTAAAAAATGATCGCCTTGATTGATATTGCCTCATGTAGGCATACCCGTTTTAGTTCCACGCACCTTTTGAGATTTCCGGGGCATTGTCGATAACATTACTACTCCAGATGAGGATGAAGCTGATATCCATCACAACCTCAAAATGGGTGCCGTCTGGCAACGACATGGTCAATAAAGATGCCTTGTTACTGCGCCTAACGTTTAACAACCGCAGTATGCGTAGCGTGTCGGCTACATACTGTTGTCAGGCGCAATACCTGGCCTTATACCGGTTTGATGTTCTGATTCATCCGGAAGAGGTTCGTTGGGTCGTACTGAGTCTTGAGCTCCACGAGTCGATGGTAGGTCGCACCGTAAGCGAAGGCAATACGATCAGCCTCCTCCTGAGTGAGGAAGTTGATGTATGCACCGCTGCTGGCAAATGGTTGTGATTTAGCGAAGAATTCACGCGCCCAGGCAATACAGTGTTCATCCTCGGCGGCCGACTCCCAGCGACCATGCACATTCATCACGTAATTAGCATCCCGGCTTGAGTAGGCCATTGCCTCAGGCGCGACCCTGGCCGTCTGGCCTCCAATTGTCCCGATGAATATCTCACACTGAGGTGACGGCAATCTGGCGGCGTACTCAATGATGGTATCGATAACGCCGTCACTGAGTTGCGAGAAGTTGTGCGACTTCCAGTAGTTACGTGCCCCTTTTGACAACAGGGGATCGAATGCCTGCTGCCAGGCGGTGTAGGGCTGAACGCCGATATGCTCGCCGAGCACCGTGCCAAACCCACGCAGTGGCTCGATAAGCTTCTCGCCCTCTTTAGGGTCGCCCACATAACACAAAGCGAGCGCGACCATCTCTTTCCCGTGAGCATCCTCTGGCAGGAAAGGTAGCGGAGGTGCTTTGCGCGTGACCATCCAGACATTCAGCTCTTCCGGCATCGTCTCGGTAAATCGGGCAAACTGCGTGATCACGAGCTTTGCCTGATCAAACGGAAAAACAATGAGCCCACTCAGTACGTTCGGCCCGACGGGATGGAGTTGGAATTCGAAACGAGTAACAACACCGAAGTTGCCACCCCCTCCCCGCAGCCCCCAAAACAGATCCGAATTTTCTGATTCGCTGGCGTGCAGCTGCCTGCCATCTGCCGTGACGACCTCCGCGGAGAGCAGGTTATCTATCGTCATACCGTACTTGCGACTCAGCCAGCCGAACCCGCCACCGAGTGTCAGACCGGCCACACCGGTGGTCGAGTTGATGCCCAAGGGCGTGGCAAGACCGTATGCCTGTACCACTTCATCAAAATCGCCAAGGGTGCAGCCAGGTTCAACGCTGGCCCTACCGGTTGCCAGGTCCACTACCACTCTCTTCATCAGTGAGAGGTCGATCATCAAACCGCCGTCGCACACGGCATTGCCCGCGATATTGTGTCCACCCCCGCGGATCGAAATGAGGAGATTTTGCGTTCGCCCGAATTCGATGGCCTGAACGACATCATCAGGTGACGTGCAGCGGGCGATCAGCGCGGGCTTGCGGTCGATCATTGCGTTCCAGATCTGGCGTACCTCGTCGTAGCCTGCCTCGTCTGGAAGAATCACTTCCCCCAGGAAGTGCGTTTTGAACTCGTCGATATGTACCTTGAGTAACTCCTTCATGATTATCCCCTACCATTGAATACCCCTATTAATTATGATGGATTTCACAAATTTTGATGGTTTGAAGGGTATTTAATGGAAAGTTTGTTGGCTGTGGCCACAAGCAGGTTCAACGGTTCAGTAATATCAATGGTATTACAGTGGCTGATGATCCGAACTCATCGTTAATCTTGAGATTAACGATGTCTGTTTAGGGCGAGGAGTAGCGCTGGCACTGTAGCGTGGGGGAATGATGAGAAGGTCACAATCCCCGGGTTCTTAAATTTCTTTTTCATCGCTTAAAGGAAACCACCCTGTTCCTTTAGATGCCAGAATAACATTCCAGAGTTTGTCGGGTATGGTCAGTTCTTTCACGGCTCTGGGATTAAGCGATGTCTGGATTTCATTTATACGACCAGCTTTCGCTAAAGCAACCCATTCAGGGTTAATGACCAGCCCTTTACCTATTGCTACAAGTGGAAGTCCACGTGAAAGTGCTTCCTGTGCCTGTTCAGGTGTGCGTAGTTTTCCCGCAGCAATCACCGGTATTCTTTCAGCAATATGATTTAAAATTAAATCAATAGTTTCTGGCCCATTTGGGGACTCTACAGGGTAGCTGTTGTTAACACTTACCAGAGAAGTATGTATATACGAAATACCCGATGATATCAGTCGGTCCAACAGCTTATAGGTATCCTCAATCCTCAACCCCCCTTCTGCAGACTCTTCTGGCGAGATCCTGTAGCCGATAACAAAGGGTTTCGTTGCACATTCATACACTGCATTTTTAACTTCCTGCAATACGGCGAGGGGAAAACGCATACGGTTTTCGAGATCCCCACCCCACCGATCAACACGTTTATTAAACAGCGGAGAAAAGAAATTCTGTAGCAGGAAACCATGCGCACCATGAAGTTCCACACCATCAAAACCCGCTTTAATTGCTCTTCTTGTGACAGCACCAAATGCCCGAATTGTTGTCTGTATTTCGCTCTCAGTCATTGCCCTGCTTTGTATCGCTTCACTATTAATATCACCGGCCTTAGCATATGACATACTGGCGCTGACGACATCACCATTGGGTATAAGCTCAGGAAGGGCCTTATTACCCGCATGGAAAATCTGAAGTATGGCGGTAGCACCGCCACTCTTTGCCGCAGATGCCAGTTTTTCAAGACTGTTTATAAAGCGATCGTCATAAGCAGCGAACTCATCTGTGAATCCAATGCCTTCAGGCGTTACGAAGGTGCAGCCCGTAATTACCAGACCGACATCCCGAGCCCGGCGTTGATAAAATGCCAGTTCTTGATCTGATATAGTGCCATCCGGGTTAGCTGACCAGGTCGTCATTGGAGCCATGACAATACGATTACGTAACGCTATATCTCTGGTAAGCATATAGGGTGAAAAGAGTGAAGAAAATTTATTTTGCATAATATGGTTCCGGCAAGTTTTATAACGCAATGTATTTACGACTTCAGCGAATTAATGTCATCGTCATTTCAAAAAAACATCACATAAAGGCAGGTTTAGGACCGTCGGTGTCTGGTTTATTTAAACCAATATTTTTATTAACCATCTCTGATGGATTATTTATGATTTTGACTACCTGTGCCGCTACACTTTTTCTTGAAACTTCAGTGCCTTTAAATGGTTCATCCTTTTGAGTGACTTCATAATCCACTTCATCATAATCCGTCAACCAGGCTGCTCTGATGATAGTGTAATCAAGCCCAGAACATTCAAGGATATCTGCACATTTTCTGTAAGGTGGGAAATACTCACCAATGGTTTGGTTATTCCACTCGCCGAATTCACCCGGTACTTCATTGTATATACCCAGGGTATTAATACTGACAATTCGTTGAACGTTATTCTTTTTCATTGCCGAAATGATGACTTTCATCTGCTCATCAACCTCTCCGGCAAGATTTGCATAAACAATATCTTTTCCTGCCATAAGTTGATCCATGAATGCCTGATCCGATGCATCACCAATAACAATCTCTGAATTTACGGGCTCTTCACCATTAAGTTTACTGGGGTTACGAACCAGAAGCGTCATTTTTACATCAGTCTGACAGGCAAGCATATGTATAGCCCAGGAAGCAATTTGCCCACTGGCACCTAATATCAGTACATTTTTCACTTTTTTTCCCGAGAAATTAAGAAAAGGACAGTGGGGAAACCTTTTGTTCTCCCCACGGTAATTTAATTACAGATGCGTTTTGTAGAAAGGGATAAGTTTATCAAGAGCTTGTTTTACAGGCTCGGGCTTATCGTATAGATCGTAATGTGACCAGCCTTCAACGACGACCAGTTCTTTGTCTTTGGACGCCGCCCGGCCAATAATTTCACATCCATCGCGGTATGCACCAAATGCCCCGACTTTATCACCCACCACGACCATTAACGGCTGTGTTAAGAGCACCTCTGCAAGATGAAATGCATCCCAACCCACGGCAACACTCTGGTGAGAAAACAGTGCCCGGTTAACCCCATTTGGAGCATATCCGCGTGGTGAACGATAATATTCCGTCGCCCCAAACAGGTCGGTTTCCGTCAGCCCTGCCGCGATAGCCGCTTCTGGAGACGGTGGCAATAAATCATCAACACGAAGCCCGGTACCGCGGGCTTCAGCCGTTCTCTGTTGTGCCATTGCTTCAAGTGCGCCAACAGGATCGAAAGCTGTAAATCCTTCACGCATCAGGCGACCATAGTTTGCACCAGTGATTGTGCCAATCGCTTTAATTCGACGCTCTGTCATTGCCGCATTAATTGAGTAGCCACCACCGCCACAAATACCCAGCACACCAATGCGCGCTTCATCGACATATGGCAGGGTTACAAGGTAATCCACGACCACACTGAAGTCTTTAACGCGCATGGTTGGATCCTCCAGGTAGCGAGGCTCTCCACCACTCGCCCCCTGAAAACTCGCGTCAAAAGCGATCACGACGAAACCCGCTTTTGCCAGTGCGGCACCATAAACACTCCCGGAGGTTTGCTCTTTACAGCTTCCAATCGGATGGGCACTGATAATTGCCGGATATTTTTTAGTCTCATCAAAATCGTCCGGGAAATACAGGTCAGCAGCTATGTTCCAGTAGGTATGTTTTATCGCAACAGTCTTCATATGGGCCTCCGGGGAATGTAACCCTGGTCAGTAAAAAGTTTATGCCGTTTTTCCGCGCTTCACTCGTGGCTGCACTGCGGATTGCGTTAATAGTAGAACTTGCATTGGTTATCATCAATAACCTAATATCTATCACAGTGTTAATCATGAGTTTACAATAAATGAAACTAGAACCTTCTGTTCTGCCTTCGCTTGCCTGGTTTGCGTTGATTGCACGCTCCGGCAGCTTTGCCAAAGCCGCTTCTGAAATGGGGATCACACGTGCGGCACTCTCCCAAAACCTGAAGACACTTGAAGAGCGTTTGAATACGAAGCTTATCTATCGAACCACACGTAATATGTCCTTAACCGAGGAGGGTTTGCGCCTGTATGAGGTTCTGGAGGTGGCTTTAGGTCAGATAGATGATGCGCTAAAAGATGTGGGTGATACCCAGCTTGAACCCACCGGATTACTGAGGATAAATTCATCGCGGGTGGCAGCCAGAATGCTCATTGAACCTGTCATCAGTGAATTCCTGAACCGGTATCCAAAAATTCAGATAGAGCTCATTATGGATGATGGTTTGTCTAACATCATTGCCGAAGGTTGCGATGCAGGTATTCGCCTTGGACAGAGCCTGGCAGAGCATATGACGGCTGTTCCTGTCTCACCCCGTATCAAACTGATTACCGTTGCCTCACCAGACTATTTAAGCAGGCACGGAATTCCGGAGTCACCTGAGGAATTACGCAATCATAATTGTGTGCGGCTGCGACACAGAAGTAGCGGTGCTCTCCCGCCGTGGGAGTTTTATCGTGTCGGGAGTAAGAATGAAGAGTTCGAACTTGAAGTCTCGGGTGGGTATATTACAAATGATGATGAGAGCATGATTCGTGTGGCAGTTAATGGTACAGGGATCATTCAGCACCTGGACTTTGCGATATCCGATTTCATCAATAAAGGGCTTTTACAACCCATTCTCCAGGACTGGAGTATTTCATTTCCCGGGTTTTATCTCTATGTATCATCAAGAGTAAGAATGCCATCTAAAGTTCGTGCTTTCATAGACTTTATGGTAGAGAAGCGCCTGAACACGACGGGATAACCGGGACAACAAACTGAATATTTATTGTCCTCTACTGGCTGTGAGTTCAACGGGTCTGCTGCGATCGAGGAGTAATGCCGGCGCTATTTCAAACCAGTCCGGCCGACTGGCTTGAAATTACCCCAGGTTAGATCCAGATATCGTTTTCTGCGGTGCGTTCCCCACCTTCATGACCAGTGTTCAGGACACCACAGGGTTCTATCATCATCATTTTTACCACCGTCTCAGCGGACGTTTTATGCTCAATGCCTTTTGGTACAACATACATTTCCCCCGGATTGACGAGGACATGCCCGTCGCGAAAATCAACACGTAATACGCCCTCGACCACGATAAAGGCTTCGTCGGTTTCAGGATGAGAGTGCCAGATAAAATCACCCGCTATTTTCACGATTTTAAACTGGTAGTCGTTCATCTGCGCGATGACTTTGGGCTGCCAGTGAGCGTCGAAGAGAGAGAATTTTTGTTCCAGATTTACAGGGAAATACATGGTGACATTCCTTTAATGGCTAAGAAACGTCGAGGATAAATAATGTCGCTACATCAGTCTTGAACGATCGTGCAACTCAGGCACGGTGACGTTGAATAAATTTTTGCCAACGGCCCGGTGAAATGCCGAATGTTTTTATAAACTGGCGCGCCATATGACTCTGATCTGAAAACCCCGCCTCTACAGCAGACTCTGCAAGTGACAGGCCCGTCTGAATCAGATGGCGACAGTAGGCGAGACGACGCATCGTTACATAGCGATAAGGACTCGTTCCGTAAAGTGCACGAAAATCCCGGCTCAGGCTCCAGCGATCTTTACCACTTACGGCGGATAACGTATCCAGCGTAATATTCTGGCTGAATTCTGTTTGTATATATTCCCGCGCTCTCTCTGCAGACTGATAATCCACCAGGCATCGGCGAAAACGTTGCCCGCCGACGACGGCCAGAGTCCAGGCCAGATCGTAGATCGCATCCTCCTCTTCCAGCATATCGATAGCATCTTCTGGCGCTTTCAACAACGACCCGGCGGCGGCAAAAAGTCGGGGATCAGATGAGATCCCGCCAGGAATAAATGGCAACGGCTTTCCGCCCAATATTTTCTGGATTAACGCAGGTTCGATATAGACCATTCGATACTGAAATCCCTCAGTCGTTCCCGCCTCTCCATCATGAATTTCATCCAGGTGTAAGACCATCGTCCCACCGGGTAAGCTGTGTTGTTTACTGTCACGATAACGAAAAGATTGCACACCTGATAATGTCCTGCCGATCGCATAAGTATCATGACGATGAGGTTCATAACCATGCCCGCTGAAATACGCCTCCAGGCGTTCTATTTTCCCCGGCGTGTGTGCAAGTTTGACCCAGTCTTTGTTCTCTTGAGCACTCGACATGTGTAACACCTGTTTCCCGTTGTAGGAGGATCCTCACTCTGCCTGGAGCACAGAATGGGTGGTTATCATCTCCCGGAGATGAATTTTTCGTAAGCGCTCTAAAGTGAATAGTTCCAACTACCGAAACACTTAGATTTCCAGTGCAGCAAGAATTGCTGCTTCTATTTTCTCGGGGGTGGTCATCGGTGCAAAACGCTTAAGTGGTTTACCGTTGCGTCCGATCAGGAACTTAGTAAAGTTCCACTTAATCCGCCCCCCCAGCACGCCGGGCAATTCTTTTTTCAGATAACGGAATACCGGGTGCGCTGCGGCTCCATTTACCTCTACTTTCTCGAACATCGGGAAACTTACACCGTAGTTAATGTAACAGGTTCTGGAAATTTCGTCGGCTCCGCCGGGTTCCTGTTTACCAAACTGGTTACAGGGGAAGCCAAGCACCACGAATCCCCGAGCGGCATATTTCTTGTAAAGCGCTTCAAGGCCACCGTATTGTGGTGTGAAGCCACATTGGCTGGCAGTATTAACGACCAAAACCACCTTACCAGCGTAGTCGACCATAGAGATAAGCTGCCCATCCAGGCTGGTGGCAGTCAGTTGGTAAAAGCGAGTCATACTGGTGCCCTCACGTAAAATCTGTCCGACGTAGCACCTGTTCTGCTAAGTTCGATGAGTGGATACTCTAATGATAGTATTGCCAAATGGCTTTTTCATTAGGGAAGGTGCGAATAAGCAGGTCATTTCTTCCCAAGCTGACTCGCTGATTAAAATTTCGCGGATCTGGGCCGATTTTTTTCCCGCAAACACATCGAATCAGCCTATTTAGGCTATTTTTTCCA
>NZ_JBIMRC010000021.1:0-91255 GCF_043945575.1 Enterobacter cloacae complex sp. 2024EL-00214
TCAAGGACCAGCTCAGCGCACTCGCGTTTAAACTCTGGGGTAAATCGGCGTGAATTCATTTTTTGCACCTCATCAGTTATTTAATTTATAACCTCTGAACGTGTCTAAAACTATTAAACCACTTCACTGTGCCAACCTGCACCTCAAGGGAGAGGGAACCGATCGCGCTAAGCTTTAATCTCCATCACCGCATACACCCCATCCTTCGGCACTACCACGGTCACATTCTCCACCGGCACACCCGCCGCAATGTGGATGTCCTGCAGCTGTTGCAGCGTACGCGGGAAGATAGGCTCCCAGCCAATACAGCGCAGGGTAAAGTCAATCTGCGGGCTGCTGGTCAGCATATTCGACACTATCACCCCCCCACCGGGCTTCACCAGCCGTAGCACACGCTGCAGAAATATCGCCGCATCGGCATCGTTGAAGTATTCAAAAATCCCCAGCGCGTCCACCAGCTCAGCCTGGTGCTCGCCCAGCTCCAGCAGTAAATCTTCGTTGCGCACCAGCGTATTCACCAGGTTGCGCCTGAGCAACGTCAGCTGTTCGCCCACGATGAGTCCCTCCTGCGCGGCCAGAGTTTCTGCCCAGCTCAGGGCGACCGGGTCTTTATCCACCAGCGTCAGGTACACCTGCTGGCCGTCGAGTTTTGCATTGCGCAACGCTTCCAGCACCGGGATAGCCGCGCCGCTTGCCAGGCTCACCCAGTTGTTCTCACCCTCGTTGTGGATGTATTTTTCCACTAACGCGCCCAGCACCCGTGCGCGGGAACGCACGCCAATGGCGTCGTTCGCATGGATAAACCACTGGCGGCTGTCGCTGTCCATTTTCGTCCCTTCCGGGAGACGGCCTTCCAGTGGGTTTTGCACCACAAACAGCGCCAGCGCAGAGGGAACCAGCCGTGTGCGCCACGCGGTAAGGGCAGGACGGTTGCGATACGCCTGCTCGGAATAACGGTTCTGAGGGATAAGCACCGCCTGTCCCCCCTCTTCGTATTCAATAAGTGGAGGCTGGAGCGCCGGATCGGCTTTCAGCGCCTGGTCGAGCGTGTTGATCTCCCGGGCTGTCTCATCTTTCATTGGCCACTGATCGCTGACATCCGGAAATGAGGCGCTGTAAATCGCCATGTTTTCCGGTGCGTTGCCACGAAAAGGCTGCCAGTTCATTTCGCTATCCCCCCGTTGAGCTTTTAACGGAAGTCTATCCAGGCTGGCCAGTAATACCCTACGAAGAAAGCACGATCTTCACTACAGCGCGCGGAGACCCGGGCATGGACAAATCAATCATGCTGTGTAAGTTTTAACTATATGCTCCGGAGGTACACACCATGACAACAAAACCTGTGCTGGGAATTAGCGGATGTCTGACCGGCTCCGCCGTTCGCTTCGACGGCGGACATAAGCGTATGGGCTTCGTCATGGACGAACTGGCGCAGTGGGTCAGTTTCAAACCCGTTTGCCCTGAAATGGCCATCGGTCTGCCGACACCTCGTCCGGCACTGCGTCTGATTCAGACCGTCAGCGGCGAAACCCGGATGCGTTTTAGCCATGCCCCTCACGATGACGTCACGCAAAAAATGGTCGACTTTGCCGCTGGTTATTTGCCAAAAATCGGCGATCTCGCCGGTTTTATCGTCTGTGCGAAATCCCCCAGCTGTGGCATGGAGCGCGTGCGGTTGTACGATGAAAACGGCAACCGGGGCCGCAAAGAGGGCGTGGGGCTGTTCACTGCCGCGCTTCTTGAAACCTGGCCGTGGCTACCCGTAGAGGAAGATGGTCGCCTGCACGACCCCATACTGCGGGAAAACTTTGTTGAGCGCATTTTCGCGCTTCACGCACTGAACACACTGCGCGCCAACGGCCTGACGCGCCACGCGTTGCTGGACTTCCATAGCCGTTACAAACTGCAGTTGCTGGCACACCATCAGGCAGGCTACCGCGAGATTGGCCCGTTCGTCGCCTCACTGCACCAGTGGGACGATCTGGACGCGTTCTTCGTGGTGTACCGCGAAAAGCTGATGGCGATCCTGAAGAAACCCGCGTCACGGAAGAACCACACCAATGTGCTGATGCATATTCAGGGTTATTTCCGCAACCAGCTGAACAACCGCCAGCGCGGAGAGCTACGGGATGTGATCCTGCATTACCGCAACGGGCTGCTGCCCATCCTCGCACCGCTCACGCTGCTGAAGCATTATCTGGCCGAATATCCTGACCCGTATCTGATGACGCAAAACTACTTTGATCCCTATCCCGATGATTTGGCCCTGCGTCTGGCTGTAACCTGAGGGTCACCACAGAGTCCCAAAGCAGCTCCCTGTTGAGGCCTCATGGTCGTCTTTTTTACGCCACGTGCAACGCCTGAGCCAGCGCTTGCTGGAACTCTGGCACCTTATCCCGGTTCGCCGCCGCCACTTCGTAAAACGCCAGGGGTGGCAGCCAGTTCATGCCCACATACAGCGCGCTGGCCTTCATTGGGCTGAGCACCTCATCCATTGAGCTTTGGATCAGCCCTTCACGGGAGTAGGTAAACGGGCTCGCGCCAGCGGACGTCACCACCATGAGATCTTTGCCTTTTAGCGCATCGCCACCCGCACCAAACGCCCAGCCATACTGCCACACTTCGTTGAGATAGCCTTTCAGCATCGGGGTCAGGTTGAACCAGTGTGTCGGGTAGATAAACACCACGCGGTCGACGCCGTGGTAGGCCGCTTGTTCGGCCACCACATCAATGGCGTTTACGTCGTTGCCGTAGAGCGTTTCCAGATTACGCACGATGACGTTATCCGCTTCGCTCGCTGTCTGCTGTAACGCATTGATGATACGAGACTGTGAAGCATACGGATGGGAAACAATCGCTAAGGTTTTCATAAACCGCTCCTTTATTGTTGTTCTGGTATCACGCCTTTTACCAGCCATGCGTTGGTGCTGGCGGCGGCGTGACGGTAATGAATGATGTCCTGATACGCCGGAGAGTCGTGCCAGGCGTGCGCCTGCCCGACGCTGTCGAACTGCAGCATCACCAGCATCCCTTGCGGGCCGTTGCCCTCCACGGTGTCGCACTGGCCACCCATCACCAGCCGCTTACCACCAAAGGCTTTGTAGCTGGCTTCAACGTTTTCGCGGTAGGGCTGCATCGCTGCCGCATCGTGGATCACAACATCAAAAATGAAATATGCAGGCTCAGACGGTTTCATACGGGTTCCTCGCAGGGGGTTGATGGCGAGAGTATGTGCCCGTTTACTCGTAACGAGAATTGGGGGTATGGTTGATAGATAATCAACTCCAGGTTGTGAATGAGGGGAAAGACGGATGGAGTTATCCCAGCGAGTCAGGGCGATTGTGTCGTTTGTGGAAGCCGCCGACGCGGGCAGTTTTGCCGCAGCAGCGCGCAGCCAGGGGATCAGCCCCGCCGCGGTCAGTAAGAACATCGCCGGGCTGGAGCAGGCGCTCGGGGTCAGGCTGATGAACCGCACCACACGCACACTGAGCCTGACGGAAGAAGGACGCGTCTTTTTGCAACAGGCGCGGATTGCCATTGGTGCGCTGGATACGGCGATGGATGCTGTTGTTGCACGCAAAATGGAGACCCGCGGGCACGTTCGTATTTCCACCAGCGCCGCCTTTGGGTGCGAGCAGTTACTCCCGGTGTTGCCGGGGCTGCGGGCGCGCTACCCGGGTATTTCGGTAGAAGTGGATTTTGACGACAGGGTGACGGATCTCATTGCCGACGGCTATGACCTCGCCATTCGCGGCGGACATATTGTCGATTCGTCGCTGGTTTCGCGCCCGGTCTGCCAGCTGAAAACCGTGCTGGTTGCCTCGCCGGGCTATCTTGAGCGCTGCGGTGTACCCACAACGCCCGACGACCTTGCGCATCACCATCTGATTGCCCGACGCTTCTTAAGTGGGCGCGTTTCCCCCTGGGGGTTCAGGGAGCAGGACGGCAGCCTGACGACGCTGGAACCAGACGCAGCGGCTGTGACCCTCTCCGCACCAGAAGCTCAAACGCAGGCTGCGCTTTTAGGATTAGGGATTGCTCAGGTGGGCGTACATCATGCGCTGGTGCATTTGCAGTCCGGCGCGCTGAAAACCGTGCTGGTTGGCCAGCACGATCCGGGGAATTACGAGATGGTTATCCAGTATCCTCACCGTGCGCTGGTCGCGCCACGCGTGAAAGCTACGGTGGAATATCTACTGGAGGCCTTTCACCAGAATGCTTCCCTGCATTTCCCTGTCGACAGGCTGGCGGATTATACCGCCTCTCCCTTGCCGTCACCCGCATCAGGAAAATAGACTATGGCTCGTACGGACACAGGAACCCTTCACCGATGATCAACACCCTGCACATTGAAAACTACCGCTCGATTCGCGACATGTCGCTGGAACTGGAGCAGCTCAACATCGTCTTCGGCCCGAACGGCACCGGAAAATCAAATATCTACAAGGCGATCCACCTGATGCACAGCGCGGCTCAGGGGCAGTTTTCCCAGGCGCTGGCGAACGAAGGTGGAATTCTGAAGGTGTTCTGGGCAGGCAAAACCCGCAGCGACCAGCTTCGGCGCATGAATCTGGCAGTGGAAACAGAAACCTACGAATACGAATTGCAGGTGGGCTTTGTTGAGAGGCTGCCGTATGCCTCGCAGTTTCAGCTCGACCCGGTGATCAAAGAAGAGTCCATCTGGCTGAGCGGCCAGCATCGCCGACCGTCATCACAGTTGATGAAACGTAAGAATCAGGCCGTGTTCCTGAATAATGTGCATCACGAAAAAGTGACCCACAGCGGCACGCTGTATGAGAACGAATCGGTGTTCGGGCAACTCGGCGAACCGCACCTCTACCCGGAAGTGTCGCAGATGCGCGAGTCCCTGCGTAACTGGCGTTTTTATCACGAGTTTTCCGTCTCATCCGGTTCGGCTATCCGTGCGCCGCAGGTCGGTTTCCGCTCCCCGGTGCTGGCCGGAGACGGCGCGAACCTGGCGGCAGCGTTTCAGACCATTGTCGAGATTGGCGACGAGCTGCTGCTGATGCGCATCCTCGACCAGGCCTTCCCCGGCTGCGTGTTTTACAGCGACAACTCAGGTGGACGCTTCCGGATGATGATGCAGCGCGAAGGGTTAAGCAGGCCGCTGGAACCGGCAGAGTTCTCCGACGGCACGCTGCGTTTTCTGTGCCTGACGGTGGCGTTGTTAAGCCCACGCCCGCCTGCGTTTATCGCCCTCAATGAACCGGAAAACAGCCTGCATCCGCAGATGCTGCCTGCGCTGGCGAGCTTAATTGCCGAAGCCAGCCGCTACTCGCAGATCTGGCTCACCAGCCACTCGCCGCAGCTGGCGAATTTGATTGAAAAACACCGTTCGTTTTCGCTGTATCAGCTGTCGATGGTGGAAGGGGAGACGAGGATGGAGAAGCTGGGATAATTGCCAGGTGGCGCTACGCTTACCTGGTCTACAGACGAGTCCGGAACGTCTTGCGCCACTCCGCCGGGCTGACCCCAAAGCGTGCCTTAAACTGCTGACGCCAGGTCACCGCAGAGTTAAACCCTACCAGCTCGGCCACGCTTTCAACCGGCATATTTCCGGCTTCCAGTAAGGTCTGGCTGCGCCGCAGGCGCTCGGTGGTGAGCCAGTCGGCCACGCTCATGCCCGTGGCCTTAATAAAATGGCGGGTCAGCGTGCGGCGGCTCATTGAAACAACATCGGCGAGCGAATCCAGGTTATGCGGTTCGGTAATATGCTGCTGGAGGTAGTCAATCAGGCAGTTAATCCGCGCGTCGCGGGTATCTTTTGGTACAGGCTGCGCAATAAACTGCGCCTGCCCGCCTTCGCGGTGCGGCGGTACAATCATCCGGCGGGCAATCTGGTTAGCCACCACGCTGCCAAAGCGCTGGCGGATGATATACAGGCAGCAGTCGAGCGCGGCAGCGGTGCCCGCAGAGGTGATGATGTTGTCGTCATCAACGTAAAGCGCATTGATATCCAGCTGTACGTTCGGGAAAAGCGACTGGAACTGGCGTTCGAACTCCCAGTGGGTGGCAGCACGTTTGCCGTCAAGAATGCCTGCATAACCCAGCACAAACGACCCGAGACACAGCCCGACGATTTCCGCGCCGCGGTCTCTTGCCTGAACCAGGTTATCGAGCAGCGTCTGCGGTGGGCGTTCCAGCACATGTTGCCAGTAAGGCACCACAACGATATCGGCTCGCCCGATGGCTGAAAAATCCTGCGTCGCATTGAGCGCGAAACCGTCTTTCGAGGTCAGAAAACCCGGTTTTTCAGCGCAGATCGTGACAGTAAAGCGCTTTTCACCGGATACGGTATCACCAAATAAAATACAGGGAACGGAGTAGTGGAACGGGCTAAACCCGTCCACCGCGACAATCGCGACGTTGATAAGCGGCATCTGTCTCTCCTTTCCCTTAGTGAGGCTCAGAATATAACGGTTTCACCGTCCTGTGGAATGCTCAGCGCATCACTAAACTGGTTAGCTTCTGCGTACTCACGCAGTGCGCTTCGGGTCAGCAGACAGTGGTTGATGGCTTCCATATGAGCCGCCACAATCTGCGCCTGCGGCAGCAGGAAATGCACGTTAAGCACATCCTGCTCCCCCATAATGATCGGCCCGAAGCCAATCACATGCGCGTAACCGGCGTTAACGACCACCACATCCGGCTGGTGTTGTTGCAGATCGGCTGCCACTTCCTCACGCCAGATAGTATCCCCTGCGATGTAGAGCGTCTTCTCATCAGGATGACGGAAGACCACGCCACAGGCTTCACCCAGACGTTCTGCCAGTTCCGGTACCGCGTAAGCGCGGTCGGTACCGTGCTGGCCGCCGTGGGTTTTCGCAATCAGGATATCGCCAAACGCGGTCTCTTCATCCATCACCGTCAGGTTGGTAAACCCCTGGCTGCGCAACAGCGCGGCATCCTGATCGTTTTGCACATAAACCGGCTTGTCTTTGGCGATCAGCTCAATCGCGGTTTGATCCCAGTGATCGTTGTGGGTGTGGGTGACAACCACTGCATCAGCATCCAGCAGTGTGTTGACGTCCACAGGTAATTCCACCATCGGGTTGCGAATATCCGCGCGCGCCGTACCGGGAAAACCGGGATAAGCGCCTTTCGGAGCCAGCATCGGGTCAATTAAAAAGCGTTTGCCGGCGTAGGTGATCAGTTGTGTGGCATTGCGAATTTGAGTGATGTTCATGGGCTATCCTCCGGTGGGTGTGATAAGGAGAATAGCCAGATACTGCGCATTGCGATGTGGGCTAAAGGGCGATGATCGATGGAATCGGGTCAACGTGAAAAGGCGGGTTTCCCCGCCAGACGCCTTACCAGCCCGGTACCGCGCCGCCGTTAAAGAGCGTCTCCGCCGCTTTCGCCACTTCAGGTGACTGATACGACTGAATAAATTCCTTCACGTTTTCCGCGTCTTTGTTGTCTTCACGCGTCACCACGATGTTCACGTAGGGCGAGTTTTTGTCTTCGATAAAGACGCTGTTATGTACCGGGGAAAGCCCGGTTTGCTGGATGTAAGTGGTACTGATGATGGCGACATCGACTTTCGGATCATCCAGCACGCGCGGCAGCTGCGCACCTTCCAGCTCCATGATTTTCAGATCCTTCGGATTTGCCGTGATATCCAGCGCCGTTGGCAGCAGGCCCACGTCCGGCTTGAGGGTAATCAGCTTCTCTTTTTGCAGCAGTAACAGCGCGCGGCCAAGGTTTGTCGGGTCATTGGGGATGGCAATGGTCGCGTCGCTTTTCAGTTCAGACAAGGATGTAATCTTGCGGGAATAACCGGCCATCGGGAAGACGAAGGTATTCGCCACGGCCACCAGCTTGTAATTATGCGCCTTGTTATCTTCCGCCAGGAACGGACGGTGCTGGAAGACGTTGGCATCCAGCTCGCCCTGGTTGGTGGCATCGTTGGGCAACAGTGAGCCACTGAAGCCCACCAGCTCCACGTCCAGGCCGTATTTCTCTTTTGCCACCTTTTTGGCGACTTCCGCCACATCCTGTTCCGCGCCGTTAATCACGCCAACTTTGATGTGTTTAGCATTGCTGCCACCTTGATCGCAGCCCGCCAGCAGCAGGCCAGCAAGCACCAGAGCACTCAATTGAAATTTCACGAGGCATATCCTTTTGATGAACGTTTCAATGACTATATCGACAACGACGCGGTACGCTAAAAAATGAAAAAGAATCAATAAGAAGGATAAGTTATATGCCGGGTCACACCGCCATTCCAGGGTGCTGGTTAAAGAGGTTTGGTCAGATAGTGTCTCTGCATACCCGGGTACGGATAATCCGGCAAAGACATCTGCAGCTGATAACCCTGTTTTTCATAAAACGGACGCGCCTGGAAACTGGCCGTATCCACCAGCGCATGTCGACAGCCTTTATGCTTTGCCTCGACCTCGGCAGATTTGATCAACTGGCTACCGACCCCGGAGCCACGCGCGCCTTCGCTGACCCAGAGAAAATCGATATTTAACCACTCACCTTTACGCACGCCGATTAACCCGCCAAGCATCACACCTTTTTCGTCTCGTATGTAAACGCCGATATCCCCGCTAAAGGTCGTCAGATCCAAAAACTGCCCGTTGTAGGCTCTCAGCCCCGTTAACAGTTCGTTTTTATCCTGCTGTGTCACATTATCGGTAATGCTCAGGTGCATATTGTTCTCCTTATTTTCTGTGCATTCCTAATATTACATAGTCCTGACGCAATAAATATCTCCCAGGTATTGGGTGGGTGCTCATACGCAGGAACACGCAAATTCATACTTTCGACTTGAATCGCCCGCGTGAATGTAACTATATATTTCAGAAGAAGCATGTGACTATTACCGGAGGTTTCAATGAAATCTGCACACCTTGTTTGCCTGCTCGTCTGCCTGCTGTTTGCCGCGTTTGTCCACGCTCAGGAGAAGGACGACCCGGCGAAAGATAAACAAATAGAACAACAAGTCCTTAAGGATATTAAGAAAACCTGCACGCCACAGAAAAAGCAAAGTGATAAAGAATGGCAGGACATGATTTTGTCGTCTGAGGCCAACCGGCTGCTGATCAAAAATGCCATCACCGCCGTAAAACGTGACAACCTGGACAACTACTGGGCGGCAGTGGGTCAGGTGGATTGTATGGAAGATTATTAAGCGTGAAGCCCTGGCTTCACGCTGTTTTTTCAGAACGTTCACGATACACACCGTCGTACAAAGCTCCCATGTTATGCTAGAAAAAAATCATCATCACAGGGGAGAGCATGGGTTCCACACGTAAAGGGATGCTGAACGTCCTGATCGCTGCTGTTTTATGGGGAAGTTCAGGCGTTTGCGCGCAGTACATCATGGAGAAAAGCCAGATTTCCTCCCCGTATCTGACCATGATCCGCCTGCTGTTCACCGGCGTGATCCTGTTAACGCTCTCCTTCGTTCACGGTGACAAGATTTTCCAGGTCATAAAAAACCGCAAAGACGCCATCAGCCTGCTGATTTTCTCGCTGGTTGGCGCGCTCACCGTGCAGCTCACCTTCCTGCTGACGATTGAAAAATCCAACGCCGCCACGGCCACCGTACTGCAGTTCCTGTCGCCGACCATTATTGTGGCGTGGTTTGCACTGGCGCGGAAAAAGCGCCCGGGCGTGTTTGTCTTGTCGGCGATCATGACCTCGCTTATCGGCACTTTCCTGCTGGTTACCCACGGCGATCCGACGTCGCTCTCGATCTCGCCTGCCGCGCTGTTCTTCGGTATCGCCTCGGCGTTTGCCGCCGCGTTCTATACAACTTACCCCTCGACGCTGATCGCCCGCTACGGCACGCTGCCGATTGTCGGCTGGAGCATGTTGATTGCCGGGTTAATGCTGACGCCGTTCTACGCCGGGCGCGGCACCACGTTTGTGATCGACGGTAGCCTGCTGCTGGCATTCTTCTATCTGGTGGTGATCGGCACGGCGCTGACATTCAGCCTGTATCTGAAAGGCGCGCAGATGATTGGCGGGCCGAAGGCGAGCATTCTGAGCTGCGCTGAGCCGCTGAGCAGTGCGTTGTTGTCGGTTGTGCTGCTTGGCGTGGCGTTCACCCTGCCAGACTGGCTGGGGACGCTGCTGATCGTGTCGTCAGTCGTGCTGATTTCGATGGATTCGAGAAGGCGGGTTCAGACATCGGTGTGATTACGAATAATAGTGATAGCGACACATTAAAATGGTGAGTGCGCTATCCGTCACACCATAAACCAGACGGTCAGTATCGTTGATCCGCCGTGACCAGTATCCTGAAAGGTTGCCTTTGAGCGGTTCAGGCTTACCCAGTCCGTCAAACGGTTGACGCTTCGCATCCTCAATCAGCTTATTGATTCTACGAAGCGTCTTCTTGTCTTGTTCCTGCCACCACAGGTAATCATCCCAGCCGTTATCAGTCCAAATCAGTAGCCTGGTCATCTATCAGATCCCTCTGTGCTGTTTTTCCACTGTTTGCCTGAGCGATTGATTCCATCAGTCGGCTGGCGTTGGCTGGGGAATTCATCAGATGGATAGTCTCCATCATCGAGTTGTAATGCTGGAGAGACATGACAACCGCATCTCCACCGTTGCGGCGGCTAATGATGGTCGTTTCGACATTCTCATTCACGTCATCCAGCACATCTTTGAGTCGGCTACGTGCCTCGGTAAAAGTCACAACCTGCATACTTCCTCCTGTACAACTTACGGTACAAGTATATTGAGAAGATGGCTATTTATCAACCAATATACACGTACCCTACCCCATTACTTCGCCTTAACCTTCCCCGCCACCAGCAGCGCAGTCAGCAGCATCAGCGTGCCAGAAAGCACCAGCGGTGACGTCAGCCCCAAATGGTCCAGCGCGATGCCACCCACGGCCGCGCCGCAGGTGTTAGCCAGCTGGATCACCGCCACCTGAATCGACCCGGCTTTTTCCGCCTGATCGGCCAGTGAGCGGGTGATCCACGTCGACCAGCCGACCGGTATCAGCGCAAACGCAAAGCCCCAGATAATCGCAATCGCCGACGCGACCCACTTATCACTGCCCCACAGCACCAGCACAGTCGCACTGATGGCCAGCACCAGCGGCGCACCCGCCAGCGCCACTTTCAGCGAGCGCTTCAGGAACTGGGACGACAGCGAGGTGCCGACAAAACTGGCGATACCGAAGCTCAGCAGCACCAGCGTCAGACCGTCGACGTCAAAACCGGCCATCGTCATATAAACGGGACGGATGTAGGTGAAAAAGGCAAACTGCCCGGCAAAAGACATAAAGATGGCGCTCATCCCCGCCAGCACCCCCGGACGCTTGAGCAGGCTGAACATGTTCTGCTTGTGATGCGCCGCCTCACCCGGCAGTGATGGCAGCGCTTTCCACACCCACAGAATGCAGAGGACACCCATCACCGCAGCCGCGTTAAACACGTTACGCCAGCCGATGATCCCGCCGAGAAAACTGCCCAGCGGCGCAGCAATCACCAGCGCAATGGAAACTGCGCCGAAAATCACGGACAGCGCTTTAGGTACCGTACGCGCAGGTACCAGACGCATGGTGAGCGAGGCGGACATTGCCCAGAAGCCACCCAACCCCAGCCCCAGACAGGCGCGGCCAAGCAGCAGCAGGGTGAAGTTATTGGCAAACGAAACCAGCAGACAGGAAGCCGTCAGCAACACGCTGAAGAGGATGACCACTTTGCGACGATCAATAGTGCCAATCACCTGGGTGATAAACAGGCTGGAGAACATCGCCACAAAGGCGGTCACCGTAACGGACTGCCCCGCCACACCTTCGGAAATGCCCAGATCCTGCGCCATTGGCGTCAGCAGGCTGACCGGTAAAAACTCAACGGTAATCAGGCAAGCAACGCAGAACGCCACAGAGAAAACCGCCGACCAGTTGGGGCGTGATACCTCTTTGGTCTGCGGTCGGGTCGTGGGCTGGATATGTTCTGTCATGGCATCACCTGAAGAGTAAAACGTGCGGGAAAGTCGCGCAGTTTATCATCAAAAATGTGACGAATTTAACGTTTTGACAACTTTTCTTGCATCGCGGCATTCGCCAGCCCGACGATCCACTCCTGATGCCCGTTAATCATCGGGTTAGGTACGGTGCGCGCTAATTCCTGCGCCGGAACACCTTTCTGAGACTCCTGAGTCAGAATGCGCACGCGGTTGCCGGGCAAGTCTTCAAACAGCCAGGCGTGGATCACATCGAGACGAGCGTTCGCATCGCCTTCCACCCAACCGTGCCAGGCAATACGTGCTGCTTCACCCTCGACAGGAGGCACATATTCCGTCACCAGCGCTTCAACCGGGAAGCCGAAGGTGGTGAAACGAAAGCGGGCGTTAGCACTCAGTTCCGGGCCGCTACCGTCGTGGAAACGAATATCGTCGGCGTTGCTGTAGTAGCCCGGCCACAGGGTCGTGTCGTTGAGCTGCGCCCAAATTTCTTTCGCACTCAGCCCGGCGGCGATGATTTCGTTGGATGCAAAGTTATCGGTAGTGCCTGGCAGGTAGTCGTTCGGCCAGATAATCGCGGATTGTTTCATGGTTCACCTCATCGTGTCGTTGATGAGGTGATGGTGCGCCCGTGAGTGGTATAAATCTAATGACGATACTTTATACTCTTCATCACAATTTGTGATATCAGTGCAGGTAAAAAACGCCAGCTTCCGGCAGGAACAGCGCGTTATAGCGTAGCTGGAAAGCGTTTAGCTCCTGCGGATCTGGCTCCATTTCACGCATAAAGCCGAGCGTGAGACGGATTTGCGCATCAGTAATGGGCGAAGCCAGACGGGCTTTACGCAGCAGTCGATGCCAGGTATGCAAGTTCTCTTCACTACCGTCGACAATGCAGACCTGCCAGATCAGCAGCACCTGCGCAGCATTTTGCAGATGGGCCTCATCCGGACGCTCAAGGTAGCGGATAAACTCGTTGCCAGGTGTTTTACCAAACTGGTCGATCATCGATTCGAGTGGAACCGGCGTGATCCCCAGACGCTCGCTTAAGCGTTTGATTGCGCGGCGTGAATCAGAGGTCAGGATCCGAAATCCGACCACAAACACCACGGCAAGCGTTGCCAGCATTATCCAGACCATGCGTTCTCCTTAGAATAGCCGCTCATCATAGCGAGAAACGCAGCGCGTCGACAGCAGGCAGCGCCATAATAGTGAACTGAAAAGAGGTGGAAAGTCGCCATGAAAGCGGATCTGCGCACGCTGGATCTTAACCTGCTGAAAACGCTGGATGCCCTGCTGGACGAACGCAGCGTCACGCGCACGGCGGCACGTCTTGCGCTTACTCAACCCGCAGTAAGCGGCATGCTCAACCGTTTGCGGGATTACTTCGACGACCCGCTGTTTGTCCGCGCCCCGCACGGCATTGTGCCGACTACACGTGCGGAAGAGCTTGCTGCTCCCGTAAAACGTATCCTGGCGGACATCGACGTGTTGTTGCAGCCCGTCTCTTTTGACCCGATCACCGCCAACCTGACTTTCACCCTTGCCGCGACCGACTACGCCCTGCGCGCGGTAGTCGTGCCATTTATCGCCGCCCTTAAAGTACAGGCCCCTTCTATCCGCGTGCGCGTCGTCCCGGTTGAGCCAGACCGCCTGGTTGCTCAACTTGAGCAGGGAAAAATCGACCTCGCCCTGCTCACACCGCACACGACGCCGGACGAACTCCACAGCCGCGCGCTTTATGATGAACGGTACGTTTGTATGATGCGTGCCGATCACCCTGATGCCGGAAAACCACTGACGCCAGACCGTTTTTGTGCGTTGGAGCATGTGCTGGTCTCTTATGAAGGTGAGGGCTTTCACGGTGTGACCGATGACGCGCTGGCGAAGATGGGCCGAAAACGCCACGTCGGGTTATCGGTGAGCAGCTTTTTGGTGCTGCCGGATGTGCTGGCCATCAGCGACATGATCGCCGTGGTGCCGGAGCGAATGGCGGAAAACCGGACGGGGATATTTGTGTGTGATACGCCTGTTGCGGTGCAGGGGTTTACCAAGAGCATGGCCTGGCATGGTCGCACACACCGAAACCCGGCGCAGGTGTGGCTGAGGCGGGTGTTGCTGGAGACCAGTCAGAGAGCGTAACCCCCTCCACCAGTACCACATGGAAATGCCCGGGATTATTCATGTTTCAGAAGTTTGAGGCGCATGGAGTAAAGCAGTATATCAATGGTGTATTGTCGATAAAAATCATACCCGCCGATAACGAATATTGACGCCAGGGAAGAGCGAACATGTCCATAACAATCAGCGTTCTGCTGGAAAACCGACCGAACCCCAACGCTAAAAATTTACTGCGGGCTAAAGCAGGGCTCAGTCTGTTGATACAGGATGAAAGAGATTCAATTCTGTTTGATACCGGACCTGATGATAGCTTTCTGCACAATGCAGGCCTGATGGGCATCGATTTGACCAGTCTAACCGCAACTGTGCTCTCGCACGGCCACTATGACCATTGTGGTGGTGTTCCGTGGTTACCTGAACAATGCCGGATCATATGCCATCCCCAGGTAGCCAGTGAGCGCTACGCGGCAGTAAGGTTTTCAGGCTATACCGCCAGAATAAAAAAATTGTCGCTGAATAATGACTATTCACGTTATGGCATGGAATACAGCAGTACCCCACTCCATATTGGGGAACGCTTTATGTGGTCAGGAGAGATCCCTGTCGCCAAACCGCACGCATACGGTGTTATCGGTAGCAAGAATACGAAAGTGGATTATGTAAACGATGAAGGGGTTTTGATCTATAAATCCGACCGTGGTCTGGTCATTTTTATCGGTTGTGGGCATCGGGGGCTGATTGATATTGTGCGTCACTGCCAGAGAATAACCGGCATAAATCACGTTCATGCACTTTTCGGTGGTTTCCATCTACGCTGTGCGTCGCCACATAAGCTCTGGGCAGTCAGGCAGTTTCTGCACAACCTAAAACCAGACAACATAATGGGCTGCCATTGTACGGGTAAATGGGGCAATTTGTGGTTACCGGAAGCCGTCTCCCCGTCGACAGGGGATGTTTATGTTCTGGGTTAGGACGTGAATACGCGAATAAAAAAGCCCGGCATCACACACCGGGCAAAGAAGTCACCTGCACACTCAGGCCGCTTTCAATTTCTGCTTCTGCGCACGATTTTCACGGCGGATCTTACGTTCTTCGAGCACGGCAACCATTGCCATCAGAACGATACAGCCGATGGCTGCAGCATCCAGCGCCGCGAAGGTGCCCGCCCAGCCGGTGAGGCCGAAGATTGGCGTGCCGTCGGCGATCATCCCCAGACCGAGCTTGGCAAAGCTGTCGCCGATCAGGTAAGCGAAGGTGCCCTTAATCCCATCGGCAGCGCCGATCGCTTTTTTCGGTACGAAGCCAACGGCCGCTACGCCGATCAGCAACTGCGGGCCAAACACCAGGAAGCCAAGCGCGAACAGGGACGCCAGGTAGACGTACTGGTTACTGGCGTGTTGATAAACGCCCAGAGTGGCAATAATCAATGCCAGCGCGACGCAGGCCACCAGCGCACGACGTCCGTTGGCAAGGTCTGAGAGCCAGCCCCACAGCAGCGTGCCGACCAGCGCGCCCACTTCAAACAGGGTAAAGCCCTGGATCGCGACTTCTTTGGAGAGCTTCAGCTCCTGGAAGGCATACACGGTCGACCACTGGTCGATACCGATACGCACCACGTACAGGAAGATGTTGGAGAAGCACAGCAGCCAGATCACTTTGTTTTTCAGCACGTATTCAACAAAGATCTGCCATTTGGTCATCTCGTTTTCTTCGGTCTCTTTGTCCTCTTCGCTGACCACCTCGCCGAACAGCTCTTCGGCTTTGCCGAGGCCGTAAGATTCAGGGGAATCACTACCGAAGCGCAGACCGATAAAACCAACGATCAGGGCGATAATCGACGGGAAGATAAACATGCCGATCACGTGGCCGTCGAACAGGACGTTCGCCCCAAACAGCGCCACGCCTGCCGCACCCGCACCACCGAGGTTGTGGGAGATGTTCCACATCCCGAGGTAAGAGCCACGTTTACGACGCGGCGTCCATTTGGTGATGGTGGAGTAACTGCACGAGCCGCCGGTGCTCTGGAAAAAACCGCTCAGGGCATAGAAGGCGATCATCAGGAACAGGCTGACAGAGCCCGCGCCCATGCTGGCGCTAAAGCCGAGCATACAGATGGCGGAGAGGATCAGCATAAACGGCAGGAACTGCTTGGTGTTTTTACCGTCTGCGTAGTAGGAAACCAGCGTTTTACCCACGCCGTAGGTGATGGAGAAGCCCAGACCAATCATCCCCAGCTGCGTCATGCTCAGCCCGTAGGTGGAGATCATGTCATTCTGCGCGATGTTAAAGTTTTTGCGGATCAGGTACATGGTCAGGTAGCCAATAAAGACCACCAGATAGGACTGCATGAACGGTTTGAACCACATTTTGCGCCGCACATCGAGCGGCAGATCCAGGGTCGGCTTACGCACCTGGTTCAGAAAGGCCAGCATGGGTATCTCCTGAGCTGATTTTTATACCTGCGAATGGCAGGCATTGTAAAAATCAGCCGGGAGCGACGCCTGAGACACCGTCCAGGTGAAACCGGGAAAATATCTTAGTTTTGCGCCATTCGGGACGAAAAGGTGAGGCACATCACGCTTCACTGGCTCCGCGTGGCGACTGGGCATTCAAAAACGGTAGCAGCAACAGCGCCGAAATCCCGGCGGCGATGGCAATCACGGCGAAAAATCCGCTCCAGTGCCAGGTGTCGATCACCCGCGCCAGCGGCCAGCCGGAGAGCGATGCACCGAGGTAGGCAAACAGCCCAACAAAACCCGTTGCCGCACCCGCCGCCTCTTTGTGCGAGCACTCCGCCGCCGCCATGCCGATCAGCATCTGCGGGCCAAACACAAAGAAACCGGTGGTGAAGAAGCATGCCGCCTGCATCACGTAGCTGGCAAACGGCATCAGCCACAGCGAGCCAACGGAGAGCAAAATCCCGGCGGCGAAGATCAGGTTCATCGGGCCACGGTTACCGTTAAACAGCTTGTCCGAGCCCCAGCCCGCCACCAGCGCACCGATAAACCCACCCAGCTCGAACATTGTCACCGCCGAGTTGGCGGTCACCAGATCCACGCCGAGTGTCTCGGACATGTACAGGTTGCCCCAGTCGTTGATCGCCGCACGTACCACGTAAACCAGTACGTAACACAGCGACAGCAGCCAGATGTATGGATTCAACAGCACATATTTGGTGAGGATCTCTTTACGGGTCAGCCCCGCACCTTCTTGTTGCTGGGCGACTTCCAGCTCGTCGTGCCGCCAGTCCCCCACCGCAGGCAACCCCACAGTTTGCGGCCTGTCACGCAAGCGCCAGCAGAGGAACAACCCGGCGATAATTGCCAGACCACCGGCAATCATCATCCCCACGCGCCAGCCATAGTGCAACGCCGCCGCGCCCACCACCATCGGGATCAGCGCCCCACCAACGTTATGCGCCGTGTTCCATATTGCCCACCAGCCGCCGCGCTCGTTGCGCGAGTACCAGGCGGTAAGTAAACGCGCGCAGACCGGCGCGCCCCAGCCCTGGAAAAAGGCGTTTAGCGCCCACAGCAGCGCAAACGCCCACAGCGAGGTGGAAAAGCCGAACAGGATATTTACTACGCCGGTGGCAATCAGCCCAACGCCCATAAAATAGCGGGCGTTGGAGCGGTCGCTGACGATACCGGAGAAAAACTTCGACAAGCCGTAGGTGATGTAAAACAGCGTCGCCAGCAGGCCGATATCGGTACGAGCCATCACGCCGCTGGCGAGGATTTCCGGCGCGGCGGCGTTAAAGCTTTTGCGGGTGAAGTAAAACAGCGCATAGCCGAGCCAGATGGTTGCCAGAATATGGCGTCGCCAGTAGCGATAGCGGGCATCAATTTCGGCTTTATCACTTATCGGAGCCGCATTGGCAGGCATTTTAAACATGCTCAGTCCTTATGCATAACGCAGCGGCAAACTGACGCTGACGCGCGTGCCGTGAGTGCAGGAAATCATCAGCGTACCGCCCAGCGCCGTGACGCGCTCGCGCATCCCCGCCAGGCCAAACCCCTGCTGGCCGGAACCCGGCGGTAAGCCGCAGCCATCGTCTTCAATCACCAGCATCAGGCGTTCGTCCTGTTGCCAGCCCTGCAGCGTCACCGCGCTGGCACTGGCGTGTTTAACGATATTGTTCAGCCCCTCCTGGCAGACGCGGAACAGCGTCACGCGCTGGCCTTCGCTCAGCGCCCGTTCATCAATATGCCAGTCGAGATGGCTGACGATACCGCGGCTTTCCAGCTCCATCTCACGCATCAGGGAACGCACCGCCTGCTCAAGCGACAGGTCATCCAGCTGGCGCGGGCGCAGTCTTCCGAGCAAACGACGCACCGAGTCATACACCCCAAGCGAAAGCTGTTCGATATGTGCGCCACCCTGCTTCACGCCCGTATTTTCCGCCGCCAGACGCTGAACAATGCCCGCCTGAGTACGAATGGCGGTGATGGTCTGGCCGATATCGTCATGCAGCTCGCGCGCCACCTCCTGCCGGACAATCTCCTCGGTTTCCAGCAGGCGCTCCGCCAGACGACGATTACGCGCCAGCTCGGTTTGCAGGGACTGGTTCAGCTCACGCAGACGTTGAATACCCGCTCCGAGCAGCAGCCCGGTCAGGCTCTGCGCCAGCAGCGAGAGCAGTAAATCAACGGGGTGATCGTGCCAGGTCTGGCTGGCAATCAGCGCGATGGCGTTCATCAGCGTAGCGATGAGTGCCCCCTGCCAGCCGTAGTGCCAGGCAAGGGCGATGATTGGCAGCGCCAGGCAAAACGGCGTAAAGCGTGAAAGTTCAGCGGGCAGGCCAAGCTGAAGCCACAGACTCACCACAAACAGCAGCAGATACCAGATGAGATGCCGGGCTCGCCAGTTCACCGGTTGCGAAACCAGCGCCGGTCCCAGCGGCTGCCAGACGGTGCTGGTGAGATAGTGCCAGATAACCAGGCAGGTCGGCGCGAGCGTCAGGCCACCCGTGAGGGTGAGCAGAAGCGCATTGAGCATCTGCTTCTCACCAATCCACGGCAGGGATTGCAGCAGCGCGGCGGCCATCAGCGCCGCTCCCTGACGCAGCAGGGTTCGCCAGTCCCGCTGGTATCTATAGCGGGAGGTAAGCGCCACGGGAAGCAGCGTCAGCACGCTTCCGGTCATCAATAATGGCAGATGCGCCAGCGCCACTTCCTGCGCCAGCCAGACCAGCATCAGCCACTCCGCACCCAGCAGTACCGGCCAGTAGCCGCGCGGGCATTGCAACATCAGCCCCAGACGCAGACCAAACGGGAACAGCAGCACCGCCAGCTCCGGGCGTTCGACCAGATGCAGGCTGATGCTCCACAGGCAAAACCATGCGGCAGAGAAGATAAAAAAGCTGGCAACGACGGCGATCAGCCGTGAAAACACAGAGTTCATTGCCAGCTATCAAACATACGGCGTGCCAGCTCGACATCGTTGCTGACGTTGAGTTTTTCCATCAGGTTGGCGCGGTGAACATGTACGGTTTTTGGCGACAGCGCCAGCTCAGCAGCAATCTCTTTTACCGACATTCCCTGCGCGAGTTTTTCTGCCACCTGCCGCTCGCGTTTCGTCAGTGGATCCTGACGTCCTGCCGCCAGCTTGATGGCAATATCCGGCGTCAGGTAGCAGCCACCGGTCGAGACGGTGCGCACGGCGGCAATCAGCTCGTCCGGGCTACAGCGCTTGGAGAGGAACCCGCGCGCGCCCGCATTGAGCGCCTGTTCCACCAGCGCCGGGCTGTCGTGAACCGAGAGCATAATCGTCGCCATCCCTTTCGGCAGCTGGTTGAGTAGTTCCAGGCCGGAGAGATCCGGCATCGAGATATCGCAGATACAGACCTGCACCCCGCGCCCGGGCAGACCAGAAAGCGCCTCGCGGCCAGAGCCAAACTCCGCCACCACCTGAAAATCAGGTTCAAGGCTGAGAAGCTGAGCAAATCCGGAGCGGACGATCAGGTGATCGTCGATAAGGGCGATGGTGGTCATAGCGCGTTCCTGGCGGATAAAAAAACGCGCTTACCTTAACGATAAGCGCGTGGGTGTTCAAGCTATGAGCGATTTATTCGAAGAACACTGCAATTTTGTTAAACATGGCGGGATCGGACTGGTTACGTGCCACATTGGTAACATCTTCCAGTTTATCGATTTGCGCGATCATCTGCTCCAGACGCTGGTCGTCGTTGACCAGTAGCCAGATGCGGCTGTGCTCGCTGCCCTGAATCGGCAAGCAGAGAATACCTTCCACGTTAAACGCACGGCGGGCAAATAGCCCACAGACGTGTGTCATGACACCTGGGTGGTTGCGGACGGTGAGTTCCAGAATGACATTATCATGTTGTTTCTGCATGGCTTATTCCCCCACCATCTCAGTATTTGCCGCACCCGGCGGCACCATCGGATACACTTTTTGTTCCGGGTCGATACGTACGTGGATCAGCGCCGGACCTGGACGAGAAATCGCCTCCTGCAGCGCCGCGTGCGCATCTTCCTCGGCATTCAGATCGCAGGTATGCAGGCCAAAACCGGCGGCAATCTGCATAAAGTTGATCATACCCGGGTAGGTCGCCGCAAACACGCCCTGCTTGTAGAACAGGCTCTGCTGCTGGTGTACCAGCCCCAGTGCTTCGTTGTTCATCAGAATGATTTTCACGTCTAACTGGTTTTCGGCCGCGGTCGCCATTTCCTGAATATTCATCATCAGGCTACCGTCGCCGGAGAAGCAGATAACCTTGCGATCAGGGTTGGCGAGCGCAGCCCCCACCGCCGCAGGCAGGCCAAAGCCCATCGTCCCCAGCCCGCCAGAGGTCAGCCACTGACGCGGACGGTTCAGCGGGTAGGCCTGGGCCGTCCACATCTGATGCTGGCCCACGTCAGTGGTGATGATCGCGTTGTCATCCACGCAGGCAGCCACGGCGTTAATCAGCCCGTAGTGGCTCAGTGGATCGCCCTCGGTTGGGATCGCCCCCGGAAATTCCTGTTGCAGCCCGGCAACCAGCTGACGCCACTCTTCACGCCTGGTGGTGTCCGTTTGCGGGATCAACTGCGCCAGCACCTCGGCAACGTCACCCTGAATCGCCACGTGCGGCTGCTTGATTTTGCCCAGCTCGGCGCGGTCGATATCTACGTGAATAATTTTCGCGTTCGGGCAAAACTGCTCCGTTTTGCCAATCGCCCGGTCATCAAAACGTGCACCCATTACAATCAGCAAATCCGCCTCTTGCAGGATGTAGTTGGTGCTGCGCGCGCCGTGCATCCCCAGCATGCCCAGTGACAGCGGGTGCGCTTTTGGCAACATGCCCAGCGCCATCAACGTCATGGTGGTCGGCAGGCTGGCTTTTTCCGCAAACTGGCGAATGTGTTCAGAGGCATTAATCGCCCCGCCCCCCAGGTAGAGCACCGGGCGTTTGGCGGCATTAATCATCGCGGCGGCATCGCGTACGCTCTCGGCACTGAATTCCGGAGCGGGGGCACGCTCGCCCGGTTCAGGCAGGACGTCGATGTCGATCTCTGCGGTCTGGACATCCTTAGGAATGTCTATCCACACCGGGCCTGGACGGCCGGACTGCGCAATGCGGAAGGCATCGCTGATAACCTGTGGCAACTCGCTGATATCGCGAACTAAATAGTTATGTTTGGTGATGGGGATAGAAATGCCGTAGGTGTCCACTTCCTGGAACGCATCGGTGCCAATCATTGAGGACGGTACCTGGCCGGTAATGCAGATGAGCGGAATTGAGTCGAGGCGCGCGTCGGCGATAGCGGTCACCAGGTTGGTCGCGCCCGGGCCACTACAGGCCATGCACACCGCCGGTTTGCCCTGGGTACGCGCCATACCCTGCGCAATAAAACCTGCGCCCTGCTCGTGGCGAGCCAGTACGTGACGGATCTGCGTGCTTTGGCTTAACGCATCATACAGCGGCAGCACTGTCCCGCCAGGGATACCCGCAACCGTGGTGATTCCCTGTCGTTCCAGTAAATGAACGATTAACTGCGCGCCCGTAAAACGCGTCCTGATGGATGTTGTGCCCGAACTTGCCATGCTCCAGTCCTTTCTTCTGGGCCGACCTTCCGGGGAGGTTCTTAAACGAAAAACCCCGCCCGGTTTGCGCCGGCGGGGTTTTGGAATCGTGTGTTGTTCCAGTCCCTACGGCGCATTGCCGACGACCACCACCACACGCACGACGACCACTGCGGCTGGTTGCGCAGTTTTTAGTAGGGTCGAGGTGAACATAGATGGAGTCATTAGGAACCTGTGTTTGGAATCATTGATAGAATTTATACAACCACAGGTTTTTCAGCGTGACAATGGAAATATTTTCATCTGCATAAAAATGCGTCAACGATCACGTTTCGTTTGTTACGTGGTGCAAACAAAAAAACCTCGCCAAAGCGAGGTTTTTTTTCAGGGTTTGCGGCTGGTAACCGCAGAACACACTGTGTTACGTCAACGCAAGAAGTATACGCGATCGGGGACGAACGCGCAATTTCAGGCACGGATTTTGACGTTTTTGAGTATGGATCACGTGGCGAATTTTGTCCATAAAATACTGTTCATACATACAGTATTTATCTATACTGAGGGTGTTCGCAGTGTGCGAGGGGGCCGCAGTTTACCGGCGCAACGAAGTCCTGGCTGAAACGGGTGGTGCCGTCAGTGCCTGAACCCCTGAAGTGAGCACACTGTGTTATGTCAATCCAGGTGCTGGCAACAGGCGGCGGAAAGGTACGCCAGCATCGTGCTCCTTTTAACCAAAAGGAGACGCGTATGAGCGTCGTGGATATGGTTGTACTGATCCTCAAACTCATTGTTGCAGCACTGCAACTGCTTGATGCCGTCCTGAAATACCTTCGGTAATTCAGGTTCAGGTCGCACCTGAGAGGGGCGGGCAACCGCCCCTCTTTAATAAAATGTTGAGCCTGCAACACCTGGCGTAAATCAATGGCAACATAAGTTGCCGATGTTGTTTACAAATCCTGCCTTTCCCGGTTTTTCCATTCATCACAACAATGCTTAATTTGTCATCTTCCTGTGGTAGATTCCTCGCGCATTTATGGGAATGCGCAGTCACTTATTCTTTATTTTTCTCTTTTGGCAAAAGTATTCAGCGACATGAAAAAACAAAGGAACGTTAACTTATTGTTGATGCTGGTGTTACTGGTGGCCGTCGGTCAGATGGCACAAACCATCTACATTCCGGCGATTGCCGACATGGCAAAGGAATTGAACGTCCGTGAGGGCGCGGTACAGAGCGTGATGGCCGCTTACCTGCTGACCTATGGCGTTTCGCAACTGTTCTACGGGCCGCTGTCCGATCGCATCGGGCGTCGCCCGGTGATTTTAGTGGGTATGTGCATTTTCATGGTTGCGACGGTCATTGCCATCACGACCCATAACCTGACCGTATTGATTGCCGCCAGCGCCCTGCAGGGTGTCGGAACTGGCGTTGGCGGTGTCATGGCACGAACGTTACCGCGCGATCTGTATGAAGGTACCCAGCTTCGCCACGCCAACAGTTTGCTCAATATGGGCATTCTGGTGAGCCCGCTTCTGGCTCCGCTGATTGGTGGTCTGCTGGACACAATGTGGTCCTGGCGTGCCTGCTACGCCTTCCTGCTGGTGCTGTGCGTGATTGTGACCTTCAGCATGGCGCGCTGGATGCCGGAGACGCGTCCGACGGGCGCACCGCGCACCAGACTGGTCACCAGCTACAAAACGCTGTTCGGCAGCGGTGCGTTTAACTGCTACCTGCTGATGCTGGTTGGTGGCCTGGCGGGTATTGCCGTGTTTGAAGCCTGCTCCGGCGTGCTGTTAGGCGCTGGGCTTGGTCTGAGCAGCATGGTCGTGAGTATCCTGTTTATTCTGCCGATCCCGGCGGCGTTTTTCGGCGCATGGTTCGCCGGACGCCCGAACAAGCGTTTCTCCACGCTGATGTGGCAATCGGTCATTAGCTGTCTGCTGGCGGGCCTGATGATGTGGATCCCGGGGCTGTTTGGCGTGATGACCGTCTGGACGCTACTGATCCCGGCGGCGCTGTTCTTCTTCGGCGCGGGCATGCTGTTCCCGCTCGCCACCAGCGGCGCGATGGAGCCGTTCCCGTTCCTCGCAGGTACGGCAGGCGCACTGGTAGGCGGTTTGCAGAATATCGGTTCTGGCGCGCTGGCCTGGCTCTCCGCCATGCTGCCGCAAACCGGTCAGGCTAGTTTGGGTTTGCTGATGACGCTGATGGGTCTGCTGATTTTACTGTGCTGGCTGCCGCTGGCGTCGCGTGTTCCGCGTCACGAGCAACCGGTTTAACCGCATGATGGCCCGGCTTATCGCCGGGCGTTTCACAAACGGGCGCAATCATGGTCTGCAGCAGTGGCTCCGGTGCAGGACGCCAGGCTCCCTCTTCCCCGTCGTAAAACTGAAAATCGGCGTTAATCGCGTAGGGGATTTTCGCCTTTTGCAGCTCGCAGGCCATAAACGAAGCAAATGCCATTTGCGACGCCGTGGGTGTGAACCTGTTTGACTCACCCACTCCCCAGCCCCCGACCCAGCTGACGTGTCCGGTTTTCTGTTGCCAGTGCAGCGCCGTATTAATATGGTTGTTGATGGCTGCTTTCTCCGCCGCCGTGCCGGATGTCCACGGGTATTTACCGTTACTTTTCAGCGGTCCCCACGGGAAAATATGCCACTCCGCCAGCACGTAGTTTTGGCTGTGCGCAGGCAGTTTCAGGCTGAAGAGATCTTCCGGTGCAGCACGCAGGCGGGGGGCGATGAAGATCATGCGGTCAGCATCGATGCTGTGGATAATCTTGATGGTTTTTTCATACACCCGGTTAAGCGAAGCAATATTGTGGTTAAGTTTGTCCGCGGGCTCGTAGATCAGGTCAAAGCCCAGTAACGGCGAGCTTTGGCCAAAATAGTGTGCCACGGCAATCCACCAGTTGATCACCTCTTTCTCGTTATCGGCTTTCGGGTCGTTTTTATAGACATCGGCCTGATAAGAGATGATTGGGATAACACCATATTGCTCGCAGGCTTCCACCAGTTTACGCAGATGGATCAGCCGGGCTTCCGTCGGTTCATCGGCCACGCGGATACGCACATGGCTTATCCCTTTAGCGCGAAAATCACGCACCTCCAGCGGGTCGAACTCCCGGATACCGCGCTCAGTGCGCGCCCAGTCTACATCCATGCCAACACCCAGCTGTTGTGCATAGCGGGCAGCCGTCAGAGGCGGCTCTGCGGCACAGGCCCAGCCGGACGCGATCAGTAACGCTGTAGCAATGAAAGGCTTTAACACGGTGTACCTTGCAAGAAATCAAAAGCAATAACCTGTATTTAGCACGCTTTTTCACATTTGGTGTAGAGCCAAAGCGTAATAATTCTTCATCTCGCCAGTTCTTGCAGCCAGCCGATAAAGGCGTCAATTTTCGGCCACTGCCGGTCGGAAAGCGTTGAGATGTAGTAATGCTGATGGCATTTCAGGGTCTTTTCACCGAAAGGCGCGATAAGCTCACCGCGTTCGAGCCGCTTTTGCACCAGCCGTTTACGCCCCATCGCCACCCCGACATGGTTTATTGCTGCAATAATCGCCAAATCGGAACGATCGAAACCAATACCCGATGATGGCGGCATGCTCACCGCAAAATTTTGCGCCCAGCTACACCACTCATCCGTACCGGAATCATTGCTCCAGGCCTGACGGTCATGCAGCAGCGTGCAGTGACGCAGGTTGTCGGGATTCTGTAGCAGCGCATGTTGGTGGGCATATTCTGGCGAGCAGACCGGCAGGATCGCTTCATCCATCAGAAAATGGTGAGACAGATGGTTTGGCGGTGTATCGTCGAAATAGAGCGCCAGATCGACACCCGTTCGCTGCATATTGACGTAATCATTACCCGTCAGAATGGTAAGTGAAATTGACGGGTAGCGGCGGGTAAAGTCACCCAGCATCGGTACCAGCCAGCACTGGGCAATCGACGGACGGGAGTAAACCGTCAGCGTGCCGGAAAGCGCCTGATTTTTAATATCCAGGATCTCCTGGTTCAGGGTGTCCAGCGACGACTTGAGCGTCCACCAGACGCGTTTTCCCTCCGGCGTCAGCTCCACTTTACGGTGGGAGCGCACAAACAGCTGAATACCCAGCTCCTCTTCCAGGAGGTTGATACGGTGGCTTATTGCGCTGGGGCTGAGCGACAGCTCTTCAGCTGCCAGCGCAAAGGACTCATGCCGGGCGGCCACTTCAAAGGTGTACATTTTTGACAGCTGCCAGCCGTTTAACAGGCGGTTTCTGGCTTCATTTACATCACTCATCACGGTTTCCACTCGTTTATTCTGCGCTCAGAATACCTTTCAGAGATGAATTTATGTGAACCAAATACGAATTTAGTGCGCTTTTTAGAGTTTAGTCACTCACTTGATCCAATCTGGCTCACCTGAACGGCAATTTATATCGTTTGTCAGCCCACGCTGTTTTTTCGTCCAATACCCGCAGATTACTTAAGGGTGAGGTGAAATATGGGATCTCAGGTCTGGGTTGTGGCGACGCTGCTTATCAGCATCGTGTTGATTGTATTAACTATCGTAAAACTGAAGTTTCACCCGTTCCTGGCACTGCTGCTGGCGAGCTTCTTCGTCGGCGCGATGATGGGAATGAGCCCGCTGGATATGGTGAATGCCATTGAGAGCGGCATTGGCGGCACGCTGGGCTTCCTGGCGGCGGTGATTGGTCTTGGCACTATTCTCGGCAAGATGATGGAAGTCTCCGGCGCAGCGGAACGCATCGGCATCACGCTCCAGCGCTGCCGCTGGCTGTCGGCCGATGTGATTATGGTGCTGGTGGGGCTTATCTGCGGTATTACACTGTTTGTGGAAGTGGGCGTGGTACTGCTGATCCCGCTGGCGTTCTCCATTGCCAAAAAGACGCATACTTCACTGCTGAAACTGGCTATTCCACTCTGTACCGCACTGATGGCAGTGCACTGCGTGGTACCTCCGCACCCGGCAGCGCTGTTTGTCACGAACAAACTGGGTGCAGACGTGGGAACCGTTATTGTCTACGGCCTGCTGGTTGGCCTGACGGCCTCTCTGGTCGGCGGCCCGCTGTTCCTGAAACTGCTCGGTAACCGTCTGCCGTTTAAACCTGTTCCGGCGGCGTTTTCAGACCTGAAAGTGCGTGAAGAGCACACCCTGCCGTCACTGGGCGCAACGCTGTTCACGGTACTGTTGCCGATCGCCCTTATGCTGGTGAAAACCGTCGCCGAGCTGAACATGGCCGACAAAACGGGCACGCTGTATACGCTGCTGGAATTTATCGGCAACCCGATCACCGCGATGTTTATCGCTGTGTTTGTCGCCTATTACCTGCTGGGAATTCGCCAGCATATGGGCATGGCGACGATGCTGACTCATACCGAACACGGTTTCGGCTCTATTGCGAACATTTTGCTGATCATCGGTGCTGGCGGAGCGTTTAACGCCATTCTCAAAACCAGCGGCCTGGCGGATGTGCTGGCACATATTCTCTCTAACCTGCACATGCACCCGATCCTGCTGGCCTGGCTGGTGGCGCTGGTTCTGCACGCTGCTGTCGGTTCTGCGACGGTCGCCATGATGGGAGCCACGGCCATTGTGGCCCCTATGCTGCCGCTCTACCCGAACGTGAGCCCGGAGATCATCACCATTGCCATCGGTTCCGGTGCCATTGGCTGCACGATCGTGACCGATTCGCTCTTCTGGCTGGTGAAGCAATACTGCGGTGCCACCCTGAATGAGACCTTCAAATACTATACGACAGCGACGTTTATCGCCTCGGTGCTTGCACTTGGCGGCACATTCCTGCTTTCTTTCATTATCTGAACGCGAAGAGACGTATTATGGAAAATGCAACTATCACCACGTTAACCGCCCAGTTTCCTCTGATTGAGGATCTGATCGCCCTGAAAGAAACCACATGGTTTAACCCACGCACCACCACGCTGGCGGAAGGGTTACCGTATGTCGGGCTGACCAAAGCTGATGTAGACGATGCACATGCGCGACTGAACCGTTTTGCGCCGTATCTGGCAAAAGCGTTCCCGGAAACGGCTGCCACCCACGGCATTATTGAGTCTGAACTGGTCGCCATTCCGGCGATGCAAAAACGGCTGGAGAAGGAATTTGCCACGGCCATTCCCGGCACGCTGCTGCTGAAAAAAGACAGCCACCTGCCGATCTCAGGCTCCATCAAGGCGCGCGGCGGTATCTATGAGGTGCTGACCCACGCCGAGAAACTGGCGCTGGCAGCCGGGCTGCTCAGCGTTGAAGACGATTACAGCATTCTGCTGGAGCCGCGCTTTAAAGACTTCTTTAGCCAGTACAGCATTGCCGTAGGCTCGACGGGCAATCTGGGGATGTCCATCGGCATTATGAGTGCGCGCATCGGCTTTAAGGTGACGGTACATATGTCCGCCGATGCCCGCGAGTGGAAGAAAGCCAAACTGCGTAGCCACGGTGTGATCGTCGTGGAATATGAGCAGGATTACGGTGTGGCGGTGGAGCAAGGGCGAAAAGCCGCGGAAAGCGACCCGAACTGCTTCTTCATCGACGATGAAAACTCCCGCACGCTGTTTTTAGGCTATGCGGTGGCGGGCGAGCGTCTGAAGGCACAGTTTGCCGCACAGGGGCGCGTGGTGGATGCGGAACATCCACTGTATGTCTACCTGCCGTGCGGCGTCGGCGGCGGCCCTGGTGGGGTGGCGTTTGGCCTGAAGCTGGCCTTTGGCGATAACGTCCACTGCTTCTTCGCCGAGCCAACGCACTCTCCTTGTATGCTGCTGGGCGTCTACACCGGCCTGCACGATAAGATTGCCGTGCAGGATCTGGGTATCGATAACGTGACAGCGGCAGACGGGCTAGCGGTCGGGCGCGCATCCGGTTTCGTGGGCCGCGCAATGGAGCGCCTGCTTGACGGGTTCTACACGCTTTCCGACCAGAGTATGTACGACATGCTTGGCTGGCTGGCGCAGGAGGAAGGTATTCGTCTGGAGCCATCAGCGCTGGCAGGAATGGCCGGGCCGGTACGCGTGAGCGCGAGTGCTAACGCCACCCATCTGGTGTGGGCGACTGGCGGCGGCATGGTGCCGGAAGACGAGATGGCGAAATATTTAGCGAAAGGGAAAAGATAAGCCACCACCGGGCGATTTTGTGCAATTACAGATTCAGGATTTGCTGAATATGCGTCACCGCAAATAGCAGTGACAGCGACAGCACCGCAAGCGCGATCAGGAATTTGTCCCACATTGCTTTCGGTTGCACAAAATCGTCCCTGGCCACATCCATCAGGTTACGGCTACGGGTGTAACGCCATAAAATCACGGCCACCAGCGCCAGTATCACAATGGATATCCAGAACGGTACGCCCGTGCGATGCCAGTTATGCTTAATCGCCAGCGCAATCAATGCGCCATATCCCAGCGTGGTACGCAGCCAGGCAAGTGATGTACGCTCCGGCTGCAGACCGGGATCGGCTTCACGTCGCGCTTTACGGCTATCAGCCATAGAATACCAGCACCATCACGACAACAGCCACCGCCAGCAAAATCACGCTAATGATAAACAACCCGCGCGTATAGGGCAGATCCTGCTTCAGACGCATTGCTTTCTCATTGCGTAACCAGCGCAGATAACCATAGATAGCCAGCACGCCCGCAAACAGACAGAGCAGCAAAGCCAGCACTTCGCGAATCAGGGGGGTGGCAAAATCAGGAGCCAGTTGATCAAGCGCCACACCCGCGGCCAGAAAACCCAGCGCGGTGCGGATCCATGCTAAAAATGTACGTTCGTTAGCCAGAGAAAAGCGGTAGTCCGGCGCTTCGCCGAGGCGAGAAATTTTCATGAAGGTTCCTTGTCGTCAGCAAGCAGGTTTCAGCATAGCGTAAATCGACAAAGACAAGGAGACCGGCATCAGATGATGCCGGTCAGGCAGATTAATGCAGTTCCGGCCAGTACGCTTTGTTGGCTTCAATCAGATCGTCAAGAATCGCTTTGGCGACTGAGGCGCTCGGCACGGTTTTGGACAGGGTGATCGCCTGCCACAGTTTCTGGTATGAGCGCTGTTCCCAGGCATCCACTACCAGTTTTTCGACCGCCACCTGCTGGCTCATCAGCCCTTTCTGGAAGTGCGGAATATCGCCCACGCTGAGCGGTTCTGGGCCGTTATGTCCCACCAGGCACGGAATTTCCACCATGGCGTCGGCATCAAAGTTATGGATAGCGCCGTTGTTTGGCACAATCAGCAGCATGCGTTCCTGGGTGTTGAAGGCAATCGCGGTGGCCAGATCAACGATGTACGATGCATGTTCGTCAATTTCCAGCTCACCCGCAGAGGATTTCCCGGCTTCGATAATCGCCCGGCAGGAACTGAACACATGCTTCTCGCGGTGATCCATCACTTCGTTAGCGCGGGTTCGTTCCGGGTTGGAGTGCGCCACCACGTAGTCCGGGAAGAGGTAATATTTCAGGTAGGTGTTCGGCATGGTGTCCGGATCCAGCGCCTGCACATCTTTCGCCTTAGCGAAAGTATCGTTCCAGCTTGCTTCGGTGTGAACATTGTCAGATGGTGGAACATAACCATTTTTCGCCACATATTCGCGCAGTTTTGGCATCAGATCGTTACCGTTCAGATCTTCGATAGATGTCCACCAGCCGAAGTGATTCAGCCCGTAGTAGCGCACGCGCATCTCTTTGCGGTCTTTCAGGCCGACAATCTGCGCCATACGCCCTTCAATACCGATTGGCATATCGCAGATGTTGAGGATTTTAGCGTTCGGACGCAGACGACGGGTTGCTTCCGCGACAATGGCCGCCGGGTTGGAGTAGTTCAGCATCCACGCATTCGGCGAGTACTGCTCCATGTAATCCACCAGTTCCAGCACGCCACCGATAGAGCGCATCCCGTAAGAGATCCCACCCGGGCCGCAGGTTTCCTGGCCCAGCACACCGTGGCGCAGCGGAATTTTCTCGTCTTTTTCACGCATCGGGTATTTGCCCACGCGGATATGCGCCATCACGAAATCCACATCAGTAAAAGCCGCTTTTGGGTCGGTGGTGTAGCTAAATTCAATTTCCGGAGCCTGTTCCCTGAGGATGATTTTGCACGCCTCTGCGATTGTTTCCTGACGCGCGCCGTCGTTGTCATAGAACTTCAGCGCGCGCAGCGGGAAACGGTCACGGTTGGCTAACAGCATCAGGACGATACCAGGCGTAAAGGTGCTACCGCCGCCTGCAATGACAACTGAGAATTTTTTCATGATATAGCCTCTGTCAGGGTAGTTTGTTCGTTCGTTAAAGGGGTTTTCATCAGCGATTCAAGCTGGTCACGCACCTGGGGAACGTGCAGACCGACAATCACCTGAATGCCGTTGCCACGTCGCACCACGCCGTGTGCGCCCAGGGCTTTAAAGACGTCGTCGCTTTGGGTTTGCGCCATATCGACCAGTGCGATACGTAACCGGGTGGCGCAGTTGTTGATGCTTTCGATGTTGGCAGCCCCGCCGAGCGCCTGTAAGAAGCCAGCGGCTTGCCCAACCTGCTGGCTGGCGGCGGCCGGAGCAGTGGTTTGCCCACGCGCAGCCTGATAATCCGCCTTGCTGTAGAGTTTGATTTCGCTCTCTTCACGGCCTGGGGTTTTGAGGTTCAGCCGTTCGATCAGCGTTTTGAAGACAACGAAGTAGATGCCGGTGAAGCAGACGCCAATGCCAATCTGGGTGAACATCATCGAGGCGTGGTTATGGAACATCGGGATCCAGTTTTGCGGCAGGAACTGATCCAGTAGCCCGCCCCCCATATTGCCCACGACACCAAAGACATACATCACCGTTGCCATCGTGGCCGCCAGCACGGCGTGTACGGCAAACAGGAGCGGCGAAATAAACAGGAAGGTAAATTCAAGCGGCTCGGTGATGCCCACCAGCATGGCGGTAAGCGTCGCCGGGATCAGCAGACCCGCCACTTTGACACGATTTTCCGGCGATGCGGTGTACCACAGCGCCAGCGCAATCCCGACGGAGCCAAACACTTTGGAGTTGCCGTGCAGCGCGAAGCCACCCTCCGGGAACAGGGTTTTCAGCGGCAGCGTGCTCTGGCTAAATTCCTGCAGGTGCTGCGCCCAGTAAACCTGGATACCGCCTTCCACTGCCGCCGGGCCGAAGATAAACGGGCCGTAGACAAAGTGGTGCAGCCCGGTAGGGATCAGAATACGTTCCAGGAAGGTATACACCCACACGCCGAGCGCCCCGGCAGAACGTAAAAAGGCCTGCAGGGACTCAATGCCCATCTGCACTTTTGGCCAGCCCAGCAATGTGAGCCAGGCACAGGGGAGCATCACAAAGAATGCGAGGATGACGACAAACGACGTGCCCTGGAAAATGCCGAGGAATACCGGCAGCGGTTTGTCGAAATAGCGGTTGTGGATAGCGGTAACGATGCCCGAAATAATAATGGCACCGATAATGCTCGTATCGAGCGTTTTGATACCGGCGATCATCGCCAGACCGCTTCCGGCAGTGGGTTCCACCGAGAAGTCGACGCCAAAGAAATGACCCCAGGTCATCCCCATCGCGTTGATAAAGTAGTTCCAGGTCAGAAAGCTAATCAGCACGGCGAGACAGGCGCGGCCCTGCGCCTGCTTCGCCAGGCCAATCGGTAAGCCGACGGCAAAAATCAGCGGCATATTGCGAAACACCGCCCAGCCGCCCTCTTCAATGATGTGAACGATTTGCGCGAACAGATTATCAGGGGCAGTTAAGGCTTCACCCACAAAAAGCGGGTTGCGAAGCATGATAGCGATTCCCACCACGATCCCGGCAAACGGAAACAGCAACACCGGGGTAAACATGGCACCGCCAAAACGTTGTATTTGACTGAGCATCTTTAAATCCTCACGTAACAACCTGTAGGGGGTAGAGGCCTTTATGGTTTTTTGCTGGCCTGACGCGAGCATAAGAATTTACTGCAGAGCAAACATGACGTGCCGCTGCGATTCGTGATCGCATTCATGGTTTTAATTTGGTCAGTAAGGTCTACTTTTTGATGTAAATGTGGACATGTTAAGACGCAACCCACGCCCCAATAAGCGAACAGAGGTCTACTTGTGATCTACAAATCTATTGCCGACCGGTTGCGGCTCCGGCTGAATTCATCAGACTATAACGTCGGCAGTCCACTGCCTGGAGAGAAAGCACTGGCGCTGGAGTTCGGCGTGGCGCGGATGACCATTCGCAAGGCACTGGATCTGCTGGTGAGCTGGGGGCTGGTTGAGCGCCGACACGGCAGCGGAACGTTTGTGTCGCGCAAGGACGTCCACCATGAAACCACCAATCTGACCGGGCTGGTGGAGGTGCTGCGCCAGCAGGGGAAAGAGGTGCAGAGCAAGGTATTACAGTTCGAGGTGATGCCCGCGCCACCTGCTATTGCCAGCCAGCTGCGGATTCAGGTGGATGAACGGATCTACTTTTCGCGGCGGGTACGTTACGTGGAGGGAAAACCGCTAATGCTGGAGGACAGTTTTATGCCCGTGAAGCTGTTTCGCAACCTCTCGCTGGCACATCTTGAAGGGTCAAAGTTTGATTACATTGAGAAGGAGTGCGGGATCACCATCAGCGGCAACTATGAGAGCCTGACGCCGGTGCTGGCGGATAAACAACTGGCTCGTTATTTGAACCTGCCGGAACAAACGCCGCTGCTGCGGATCACCTCTCTTTCCTACAGCGACAGCGGCGAGTTTCTCAATTATTCCGTGATGTTCCGTAATACCAGTGATTACCAGGTGGACTACCATCTGCGGCGTATCCACCCGGAAGATTTGCTAACTCATCCCCCAGAACAGCACCGCCAGTAGCTGTGGGGTGATAATGCGCAGGAACATCACCAGCGGATAGACCGTGGCGTAAGACAGCGCCGCCGCGCCGCTGGTGGCGTGCAGGTTATTGGCAAAAGCGAGCGCTGGCGGGTCGGTCATGGAGCCAGCCAGCATGCCGCAGAGCGTCAGGTAGTTCATTTTGGCGAACATCCGCGCCAGAATGCCTACCGTGAGCAGTGGAATGGCGGTAATAAATATCCCGTAGCCAACCCAGCTCATCCCTTCGCCCTGAACCAACGTGTTAACAAAATCACCACCTGACTTAAGCCCGACGACCGCAAGGAACAGCACAATGCCCAGCTCGCGCAGTGCCAGGTTCGCGCTGGGTGGCATAAACCAGTAGAGCTTACCGATACAGCCGATACGCCCGAGGATCAGCGCCATAATCAGCGGCCCGCCCGCCAGCCCCAGCTTGAGCGCCACCGGGAACCCCGGCACATACAGCGGAATCGAACCGAGCAATACACCAAGCCCGATACCGATAAACACTGGCAGCATCTGCACCTGCTGGAGTTTTTGCTGGGCGTTGCCCACCATATCCGCCACAGCATCTATCGAGGAAGGCCGCCCAACCAGATTGAGAATATCACCAAACTGCAGGCTGGCTTCCGGGCTGGCAACCAGCTCGACGCCCGCGCGGTTAAGGCGGGAGATCACGACGTCATAACGCTCTTTTACCTGCAGATCGCGTATTTTTTTGCCAAGAACCTGCTCATTGGTGACCACAACGCGCTCGACGCGCATGTCGGTTCCGCGCGTCGAGAGTGAGGTATCAACCTCCTGGCCAATCACCAGCTGCGCGTTGTGCAAATCCATCGGCTGCCCGACCAGATGCAGTAAATCACCCAGCTGAATAATGGTGCCAGGTGCGGGCACCATCAGTATTTCGTCACGTTTAAGGCGAGAGCAGATGATATTGGCACTGTTCAGGATCGGGACGTCCTGAATCGCCATATTGTTCAGGTTGGGGTTATCCACCCGAATATTAATGGTTTTGATCAGCGCATGGCCGTTGGTCAGTGTGGTTTCATGATCTTTCGCTTCTTTCTCAACGTTGATACGAAACAGCACGCGTACCAGCCACATTGAGAGCAGAATGCCGCAAATACCGAACGGGTAGGCCATCGCATAGCTCATCCCCATCTGGTCGACGACGTCGGGAGAGATACCCAAATCGCGCAGAATTTGCTGGCCCGCACCAAGCGCTGGCGTATTGGTGACCGCGCCGGAGAAGATCCCCAGTACCACAGGAAGCGGAATATTGAAAAGTTTATGCAGGATAGCGGTGACCAGCCCCCCCATCACCACAATGCCGAGGGCAAACAGATTCAGCCGTAACCCGGAGACCCGAAGAGAAGCGAAAAAACCCGGCCCCACCTGAATACCGATGGTATACACGAAGAGGATCAGGCCGAACTCCTGGACAAAGTGCAGCATTTCGGTACTGAGCACCAGCCCAAGCTGATCAGCGAAATGACCGACAAAAATTCCGCCGAACAGTACCCCGCCAATCCCAAACCCGACGCCACGGATTTTGATATTGCCAATCCACAGTCCGACCACCGCGACCAGGGCCAACACGCTAACAGTTAACGCGATATCACTCATGATCCACTTCCTGTGCATAACCTTAGTTATATTCAGGATTCTCTCAGAGCCGGAAGCGGTTGTATGGGCGATGGCGCACAAAAAAACCGAAGGTAAAAGCAAAACGGTCACCCGAAGGTGACCGTTTTTAGTGTGTACACCCTCTCACAGTGGGAGAGAGCCGGGGGGAGGGCACCAGCCCGCACACGTTTAGCTGTTCAATGCCTGGCGCTCGCTAATGGCGATACGCTGCGGAGCGATGGCGTCCGGTACGTTGCGGGTCAGGTCGATATGCAGCAGCCCGTTGGTAAACGTCGCGCCGGAGACTTCCATATTATCTGCGAGGGTAAAGCTCAGGCTAAACGGCTGAATAACCAGCCCCTGATGCAGCCATTTTGTCTCGGTTTCTTGTTTTTCCGGCATCCCTTTCACGGTCAGACGCGTACCGTCGAGCTGAATGTCCAGCTCTTCCTGACGGAACCCGGCCAGCGCCAGCGTGATGCGGTAGTGGTTGTCATCGCTTTTTTCGATGTTGTACGGCGGAAATGTCTGTTGCTCGGTGGTGCTTTGCAGGGCGTTAGCCAGCTTATCAAAGCCAATCCACTGACGCAGAAGAGGGGATAAGTCATTATGACGCATGGTAATTCTCCTTCTAAGAAGCGAGTAAGCGCAGGTTATTTTTGTGCGCAGTTGTTCCTGCAAATCCTCATGGATTCGCATATGCTCCCGGTTCGGCAAGCAATTCTGGGTGAGCCGCGACGGCGACCCGCGTAATCAGTTAATTTCGATACGGCGCGGTTTTTTCTCTTCCGGGATCACGCGTTCCAGCTCGATAAACAGCAGGCCGTTGACCAGGTTTGCGCCTTTAACATGAATGTTCTCAGCTAACTGGAACTTGCGTTCAAAGTTGCGCTCGGCAATGCCCTGGTAAAGGTAGGTACGTTCTTTCTGCTCAGCCGTATGGGAACCTTTCACCACCAGCAGGTTGTCCTGCGCGGTGATCTCCAGTTCGCCTTCTGCAAAACCGGCGACAGCAATCGCGATGCGGTAGTGATTTTCGTCAACCAGCTCAACATTGTATGGAGGGTAGCCGTTGCTCTGGCTTTGGTTATTTTCTAAATGGTTAAACAGGCGGTCAAAACCAATTGCAGAACGGTATAACGGGGAAAGATCGAAATTACGCATAAATTAAAACTCCTGAAATCAGCGAGAAATTGTAGCCTTCCATCATGGACAGGCCATTGCGCCCCCGAACACCCATCAGGCGTGTTCGTTATCGGGTTACCTTATTAAAATGGGTCTGGATCCGGGTATTTCAAGCGTATCTGTGCGAGATTTTTTTGCACTTTGCCGGTTGTCGCATAGACTGGGACAACAGCACAAAGGGTTAAATTGCGATGGCTGCCACAGTGCGGGGTTTTCGCGCTATCCATTTTGGATAAGGCTCGCTATAACCCTGAGTTGCAGGTCTATGCAGTGCCATTAACGATGACTGAGTGATGATGAAAAATGTTCTGATAAAGCTGACGATGTTCAGCGGGGTGGTTTTACTTTGCGGGTGTTCGAGCGTGATGTCTCACACCGGCGGTAAAGAAGGAACATATCCGGGGACCCGTGCCAGTACGGCAATGATTTCCGATGACGATACAAACTGGGGAACCAAATCTCTGGTCATCCTGGATATGCCATTCACAGCAGTAGCAGATACTCTGCTTCTGCCGTGGGACATGTTCCGCACGGATAACTCCGTGCGCTCGCGCGTAGAGAAAAGCGAGAAGGATAATCTGGCCACTAACTCCGTTATCCCACCAGCTGAGATGCCTCCACGCTAATTCTGCGCGGTTTCCGTTAGCCACAGCTGGCGGAAACCGTCTGTTTCTTCCATCCAGGCAATAAAGCGCCCATCCGGAGAAAACACCACCGCGTCGGCAGACGGTGGGTTGCCGTGATCGGACGTCAAAAACGTCACCTCTCCGGTTTCGGCATCACAGCAGGCAATTCGGTTTTCCAGCACAAATCCCAGCATGTTCCCGGATGGGTGCCAGTTAAACGCCGACTGAATACCGCTATCGTGACGGGTCAACTGACGCGGCTCACCCCCTTCAGGTGAGATGAGCCACAACTGCACAATGCCGTTATCATCGCGCATCAGAAACGCCAGCTGTGTTCCTTGTGGATTACTGCGCACCCAGTGGCGCGGTACGTTCACCAGCCCCGGATAGCGGTTCTGATGGGTAAAGGTTAAGCGACGTTGCATGACGCCCGCTGGCGGTGCAGGCATCGTCTCCGGCGTTCCCTGTAACGGCGCATCACCTGCACATTTCCAGCCCTGCTCATCTGTCGGCAACCCAACAATAAACAGCTCAGGCACTTTTTCACCCTGCGTCGACAAAGTATCACCAATAAACGCCAGCCGGGTGTTACCCACCCACCCCTCTTCGTAAGCACGGTTGATTTCATCGCTGCCCGGCTGTGGAACCGGCGTTGTACGGCTCACCAGCACGCTCCAGAAAGTGCCTGCATATTCACGAGGATGCCCCCCCTGCGGCGTTACCGGACCGTATGGAGCCGCCACACCAACGTTGCGTAAATCACGTTTTGGATCGCACTCATGCAGCACATGGTCGTTATACGTGAAGCTAACGAACCGCCCGTTCGGGCTAAAGACGTGAACATGGCTGCCGCCGCGCAGCGCCCCCGCAGTGTAAGGTGCGGTGATATCCATTGCGTCCAGATTCGTGGCCTGGCCGTGTTGTGCAATCACCCCCTGACGATGGTGAAAATCGTACTGCCATTCAGCATCGGGGTTTTCCGGGCCGTGGATAAAGACGTATTTGTCTTCCTCGGGATGAACGGTCACCACGCCAACATGCGCACCGTGAGTAGCACGGTAGATCACCTCAACCTCGCCCGTACTGACATTGACTCGCTCAATCGTTTCACCGGTGAACGACGCCCCGGATGGACGGACGTCATAGGCAAGCCAGAGGCTGTCAGGTGTCCAGGTATTGGTATTGGTGAGCTGGTGATGGCGGGAAGCGAAGGTGATTTGTTTCATGAGGATACCCTGATACGCGGTTATCGCATCAGGGTATAGCAAGCGAGGTATTAGTTCAGCACAAACTTCTCAATCGCGTAAGCAACGCCGTCTTCCAGGTTGGATTTGGTGACAAAATTGGCCGCTTCTTTCACCGACGAGATGGCGTTATCCATCGCTACGCCCATGCCTGCATATTCGATCATCGCAATATCGTTTTCCTGATCGCCCAGCGCCATGATCTCATCGGGTTTGATACCCAACGCATCGGCCAGCGATTTCACACCCGTGCCTTTATTGACGCGTTTATCGAGGATTTCGAGGAAGTACGGCGCACTTTTCAGCACGGTGTACTTCTCTTTCACGTCTGCCGGAATTCGGGCAATGGCTTTATCCAGGATCTCAGGCTCGTCAATCATCATCACCTTCAGGAACTGCGTATCCGGGTCCATTTTTTCGGCTTCGCAGAACACCAGCGGAATGGTCGCGACAAAGGACTCATGCACGGTGTAGTAGCTGATATCGCGGTTAGCGGTATAAAGGGTATTGCGGTCAAGCGCATGGAAGTGAGAACCCACTTCGCGGGACAGTTTTTCCAGGAACAGGTAATCGTCATAACTCAGCGCGGTTTGCGCCACTGTGCTGCCATCAGCCGCCTTCTGCACCAGCGCACCGTTGTAGGTAATGCAGTAATCACCCGGCTTATTCATGTGCAGCTCTTTCAGATAACTGTGCACGCCCGCATACGGACGACCAGTAGTCAGCACCACATTGACACCTTTTGCGCGTGCAGCGGCAATCGCGTTTTTAACGGCAGGAGAGATGGTGTGGTTTGGTAGCAACAGCGTGCCGTCCATATCGATTGCAATGAGTTTGATGGCCATGAGATCCCCGGATTGAATAAGTCTGGGCTCATGCTAACGCGATTCCGCTCAAAAAACAGTAAAAGAGTCGGGGATAAAGGGGGATGGGATTTGAGGAGGGGATTCCTCTTTTGCACTGAATTATTTCCCCTCACCCTGCCCTCTCCCCAAAGGGGCGAGGGCGAAAAGTGTCGTTAAGGTGAGGGGAAAAACGGCTTAAATGTCGATATTCGCCGCTTTCAGCGCATTCTCTTCGATAAAGGCACGGCGTGGTTCAACGGCATCACCCATCAGGGTGGTGAACAGCTGATCCGCAGCAATAGCGTCTTTCACGGTAACACGCAGCATGCGGCGGCTTTCCGGATCCATAGTCGTTTCCCACAGCTGATCCGGGTTCATTTCACCCAGACCTTTATAACGCTGAATCGCCAGACCGCGACGAGACTCTTTCACCAGCCATTCCAGCGCCTGCTCGAAGCTGGCAACCGGCTGACGACGTTCACCACGTTCGATGAAGGCATCATCTTCGATCAGACCACGCAGCTTCTCACCGAGAGTGCAGATGCGGTGGTATTCCGGGCCGGTCACAAACTCGTGCTCCAGCGGGTAGTCAGTATCGACGCCGTGGGTACGCACGCGGATAACCGGCTCAAACTGCTGATCGGCATTCTGCTGAATATCACATTTCCACTGGCTACCGTGCTGCTCTTTCTCGTTCAGCTCGCTCACCAGCGTGTTCACCCAGCGGGACACGGTCTGCTCACTGCTCAGATCGGCTTCGGTCAGGGTTGGCTGATAGACCAGCTCTTTGAGCAGCGCTTTCGGATAGCGACGCTCCATACGACCAATCATTTTCTGCGTGGCGTTGAACTCGGAAACCAGACGTTCCAGCGGCTCCCCGGCCAGTGCAGGCGCGTGAGAGTTCGCATGCAGGGTTGCACCATCAAGGGCGATCGCGATTTGGTACTGATCCATCGCGTCGTCATCTTTAATGTACTGTTCCTGTTTGCCTTTCTTCACTTTGTACAGCGGCGGCTGTGCAATGTAGACGTGACCACGTTCAACGATTTCTGGCATCTGACGGTAGAAGAAGGTCAACAGCAACGTACGGATGTGCGAGCCGTCGACGTCCGCATCGGTCATGATGATGATGCTGTGATAACGCAGTTTGTCCGGGTTGTATTCGTCACGGCCAATGCCGCAGCCCAGCGCGGTGATCAGCGTCGCCACTTCCTGAGAAGAGAGCATCTTGTCGAAACGGGCTTTCTCTACGTTGAGGATTTTACCCTTCAGCGGCAGGATAGCCTGGTTCTTACGGTTACGGCCCTGCTTCGCAGAACCGCCCGCGGAGTCCCCTTCCACAAGGTACAGTTCAGACAGCGCCGGGTCGCGTTCCTGGCAGTCAGCCAGTTTTCCTGGCAGACCTGCTAAGTCCAGCGCACCTTTACGGCGAGTCATTTCACGGGCTTTACGCGCCGCTTCACGGGCACGTGCCGCGTCGATAATTTTGCCAACAACGATTTTCGCGTCAGACGGGTTTTCCAGCAGGTATTCGCTCAGCAGTTCGTTCATCTGCTGTTCAACCGCCGATTTCACCTCAGAAGAAACCAGCTTGTCTTTGGTCTGAGAGGAGAACTTCGGATCCGGCACCTTCACAGAGACAACCGCAATCAGGCCTTCACGGGCATCGTCACCGGTGGCGCTGACTTTCGCTTTTTTGCTGTAGCCTTCTTTGTCCATGTAGGCGTTCAGGGTACGGGTCATCGCTGCGCGGAAGCCCGCCAGGTGAGTACCGCCATCACGCTGTGGAATGTTGTTGGTGAAGCAGTAGATGTTTTCCTGGAAACCATCGTTCCACTGCAGTGCCACTTCCACGCCGATACCGTCTTTTTCGGTGGAGAAGTAGAAAATATTCGGGTGAATTGGCGTTTTGTTCTTGTTCAGATACTCAACGAACGCCTTGATACCACCTTCGTAATGGAAGTGGTCTTCTTTGCCGTCACGCTTGTCTTTCAGACGAATAGAGACGCCAGAGTTCAGGAACGACAGTTCACGCAGGCGTTTCGCCAGGATGTCGTACTCAAATTCAGTGACGTTGGTGAAGGTTTCGAGGCTCGGCCAGAAACGCACCATCGTACCGGTTTTGTCGGTGTCGCCAGTCACAGCCAGCGGTGCCTGCGGCACACCGTGTGTATAAAGCTGACGGTGAGTTTTCCCTTCACGCTGGATAACCAGCTCCAGCTTCTGCGACAGGGCGTTAACCACGGACACGCCTACGCCGTGCAGACCACCAGAAACTTTATAGGAGTTATCGTCGAACTTACCGCCTGCGTGCAGAACGGTCATGATCACTTCCGCCGCAGACACGCCCTCTTCCGGGTGAATACCGGTTGGGATACCACGACCATCATCGGTAACAGAGACAGAGTTGTCCGCATGGATTGTGACCACGATGTCTTTACAGTGACCCGCGAGCGCTTCGTCGATAGCGTTATCTACCACCTCGAATACCATGTGGTGCAGACCGGTGCCGTCATCCGTATCGCCGATATACATACCCGGGCGCTTACGCACCGCATCCAGCCCTTTCAGGACTTTGATACTGGAGGAGTCATAAGAATTCGACATCAACGTTTCTCGCTCATTTAATCTTGGGTTAATCCGTTATTTTACCCTTTTCCACGGTAAACATCTTCGAATTTTCGTCCGACATGTCTATAACGTGTTCAGCGCTAATGGCGCTGACGAAAACCTGCGACTGCGTGGCTTTTAAGCGACTGGCAAGCAGCCCACGCCGCGCGTCGTCAAGTTCCGAGGCAAAATCATCTATCAGATACAGGCAGCGTCGCCCGCTTTCGCGGGTTAAAAACTCCCCCTGCGCCAGGCGCAGCGCGCACATCAGGAGCTTGAGCTGCCCGCGCGACAAGGTATCTTCGACCGGTGCGCCGTCAGCACGAATGCGAAAATCTGCCTTGTGCGGGCCATGCGCGGTGTAGGTCAACATGCGGTCGCGCTCGAAGTTTCTCTCTAACACTTCTGCGTAATCCGTCTCTTTCTCCCAGCCGCGCTGGAAGGAGAAGGTGAGAGAAAATTCAGGTAAAAACTGTTTGCAGGTGTCGGCCATATCTTCGGCGATACCTGCGCTGTATTCGGCACGCCAGCGGCTGATTTGTTCCGCAAGCGGGATTAATTCCATATCCCACGGACGCAGCTGGGCGTAACGCGTCACCTGGCGCAACGCGGCGTTACGCTGCTTAAGCAGACGCTTCAGGTTGCTCCAGGCGTTAAAGAAACCGGCTTCGTTGTGAAAGCATCCCCAGTCAAGGAACGCTCTTCTGTATTTGGGGCCGCCGTTGAGTAAAGTAAACCCCTCCGGCGTAATCAGTTGCATGGGCATTAACAGCGCCAGCTCCGCCACTTTGTGGCCGTCGGTACCGTCGATGCGCACCTTGCTGTCACCCAGCTTGTCTTTGGTCAGGCCGATGGCGGTTTCCCGCTCTTCTCCCTGCAAACGTCCGTGCAGAACAAAGGATTCCTGCTCGTGGCGAATCACGCGACCAATCTGCAAACTACGAAAAGCCCGGCCGTGGCCGAGCGTATAGATGGCTTCCAGTACGCTGGTTTTGCCGCTGCCGTTCGCGCCAACCAGGAAGTTAAAGCCAGGGGATAAAGCGAGATCCGCGCTTTCAATGTTGCGGAAATCTTTAATTAAAAGGCGCGTCAGTGACATATCTGGGTTTCTTCGGGCCAGGGCGTAATCGGCGCAGCCAGTTTCAACGCGGACTGCGCACAGACCCTGGAGCGTACACGAAGTACGTGACAGTGGCGAGCACAGCCCAGGTTGAAAATGGCAAGTAAGATAGCCCGATATTTTTCACTACAGTCTCATTGGCATGACAACATACGCCGCGCTTTGGCTGGCTGCATCTTCAATCTGTACGCTCGATACGGAGTCGGTCAGCAGAATGCGCACATTTTCGCATTTCAGTGCATTCAGCACGTCCAGCACGTAGCTGACGTTAAAGCCAATTTCCATCTCAGCCCCGGCGTAGGTGACGTCCAGAATCTCTTCTGCCTCTTCCTGCTCCGGGTTGTTGGCGGTGATTTTGATCTGGTTTTCGCTCACATACAGACGCACGCCGCGGAATTTCTCATTGGAGAGGATCGCTGCACGGGCAAAAGCCTGCTTGAGGCTATCGCAGCCCGCTTCCAGCGTTTTGTCCGGGTTCTTCGGCAATACGCGGCGATAATCCGGGAAGCGACCGTCAACCAGCTTCGATGTGAAGACAAAATCACCCACGTGTGCGCGGATGTTGTTGCTGCCAATCTGCACGCGCAGCGGAGTGTCTCCGCCGTCGAGCATACGCATCAGCTCAATCACACCTTTACGCGGTACGATCACCGAATGGTTTGGCAGTGAGTCGCCAATTGGCATAGAACAGACCGCCAGACGGTGGCCGTCTGTTGCCACGGTACGCAGCTCTTCACCTTCGGTTTCAAACAGCATGCCGTTTAAGTAGTAACGAACGTCCTGGTGCGCCATTGAGAACTGCGTGGCTTCAATCAGACGCTTCATCGTCGCCTGCGGCAGGGTGAATTCAACTTCACTCTGCCAGTCATCCAGGTTCGGGAAGTCTGCTGCAGGCAACGTAGAGAGGGAGAAACGGCTGCGGCCAGAGCGCACCAGCATGCGGTCGCCCTCCAGCTGCACGGCGATTTCAGCGCCTTCCGGCAACCCACGGCAGATATCAAAGAATTTACGTGCCGGAACAGTGGTCGCGCCCGCATTATGCGGCTGAGACAGCGTAACGCGCGCGATCATTTCCATTTCCAGGTCTGTGCCGGTCAGCGACAGCGTACCGTCCGCGACCTGAAGCAGCAGGTTTCCGAGAATAGGCAGCGTTGGGCGGCCACCTAATGGGCCACTCACCTGTTGCAGCGGTTTTAATAAATGTTCACGTTCAACGGTAAATTTCATAGCGTCACGATGATAATGTTCTGATTAAATTGGAAAAATCTTCTTTTATGTCGTGGCTTTCTTCGCGTAACTGCTCAATCTTACGACAAGCGTGCAGCACGGTCGTATGGTCACGGCCACCAAACGCATCGCCGATCTCCGGCAAACTGTGGTTGGTTAACTCCTTTGCCAGCGCCATCGCCATCTGACGCGGGCGCGCCACCGAGCGGGAACGACGTTTAGACAGCAAATCTGCCACTTTGATTTTGTAGTACTCGGCCACCGTCTTTTGAATATTGTCGATGGTGACCAGTTTTTCCTGCAATGCCAGTAAATCACGCAGCGCTTCACGCACAAAATCGATGGTGATCGCACGACCGGTGAAGTTGGCATTGGCGATAACGCGGTTCAGTGCCCCTTCCAGCTCACGCACGTTGGAGCGCAGACGCTTGGCAATGAAGAACGCCACTTCACCCGGCAGGCGAATGTCGTTCTCATCGGCTTTTTTCATCAGGATCGCCACGCGGGTTTCCAGCTCCGGTGGCTCGATCGCCACGGTCAGGCCCCAGCCAAAACGGGATTTCAGGCGATCTTCAACACCGTTGATCTCTTTTGGATAACGATCTGAGGTCAAAATGATCTGCTGATTGCCTTCCAGCAGCGCATTAAAGGTGTGGAAAAACTCTTCCTGCGAACGCTCTTTATTCGCGAAGAACTGGATGTCATCGATCAGCAGTGCGTCAACAGAACGATAATAGCGTTTAAACTCTTCGATCGCATTGTTTTGCAGGGCTTTTACCATGTCCTGAACGAAGCGCTCGGAGTGCATATACACCACTTTCGCATTAGGCTTACGCGCCATAATGCCGTTACCCACCGCATGCAGAAGGTGCGTTTTACCCAGACCCGTGCCGCCATAAAGGAACAGCGGGTTGTAAGCACCACCGGGGTTATCTGCAACCTGGCGAGCCGCCGCGCGCGCCAGCTGGTTCGATTTACCTTCAACGAAGTTATCGAACGTGTGTTTAACGTTAACGTTAGAGCGGTAGGTTGGCTCTGCGGGTGCAGGAACGTTGTCCCAGCCCGGACGGGCAGCCGGTGCAACGCGAGGAGCCGGAGCGGGTGCAGCCTGGGCAGGTGCGGTCACATTTACCGTTTCACGAACGGTTTGCGTAACCGGCTTTGTTCCCACCTCAAAGCGCAGTTGCGGAACATCTGATCCGCAGAAATCATTTAACAATCCGTTGATATTATTTAGGTATTTATCCCTTACCCAATCGAGCACAAAACGGTTTGGCGCATACAAAGCCAGCGTGTTATCGCTCAGTTCCGCCTGCAATGGGCGGATCCACATACTGAATTCTGTGGCTGGTAACTCATCCTGCAATCGGGCAAGACACTGCTGCCAAAGCGAAAGTGACACGGCGGACTCCACTCGAACAATAAAAGAAAACTATTGAATATTCATGATTGTTGGCGCACATCGACATGACCCTGTGCAAAAGGGGGATGTGCGAATTGCTATCTGCAATTTTATCCTGACCCGGATCCTGGGATCCCGATCGGGACCGCGGATCATAGCCTAAACTGAGTCAGAGATCTTCTGTTTCTCACAGATTCTTCCCGATTTATCCACAGGAAGATCCGAAACCGGGTAAGTGTAATCGATCCTGACGAGAGTGCCCCACGATTTAGCCCGCATATTGGAAAAATTAATGAGCATAGACAATTTTTTACTTAAATGATCTAACGAAGATCCAGGACGATCCTTGCGCTTTGTTGGGGAGGCCGTATAATCCTCGACCCGGCGCGTGATGCTCATCTTCCTGCGTCGTCCGTTGCTCATTTTCCACGCGAAAACGTGCGGAAATACGCGGGAAATAAGGAAAGAGAATTGACTCCGGAGTGTACAATTATTACAATCCGGCCTCTTTAATCACCCACGCTGAGGCGTTAGTCGTTCGAAACTCGTTCGGGTATACGCAAAAGTCAGTGAATTTATTCAAGTTTAGGTAGAAATCGCCATGAAACGCACTTTTCAACCGTCTGTACTGAAGCGCAACCGTTCTCACGGCTTCCGTGCTCGTATGGCTACTAAAAATGGTCGTCAGGTTCTGGCACGTCGTCGTGCTAAAGGCCGCGCTCGTCTGACCGTTTCCAAGTAATAAAGCTAACCCCTGAGTGGTTAAGCTAGCATTTCCCAGGGAGTTACGTTTGTTAACTCCCACTCATTTCACTTTCGTCTTCCAGCAGCCACAACGGGCTGGCACGCCGCAAATCACCATCCTCGGCCGCCTGAATTCGCTGGGGCATCCCCGCATCGGTCTTACTGTCGCCAAGAAAAACGTTAAGCGTGCGCATGAACGCAACCGGATTAAACGTCTGACGCGTGAAAGCTTCCGTTTACGTCAGCACGAACTGCCTTCTATGGATTTCGTGGTGGTGGCTAAAAAGGGGGTTGCCGACCTCGATAACCGTGCTCTCACGGAAGCGTTGGAGAAATTATGGCTCCGTCACTGTCGCCTGGCTCGCGGGTCCTGATAGCCCTCATTCGGGTCTATCAACGCCTGATTAGTCCGCTACTCGGGCCGCACTGCCGTTTCACCCCAACATGCTCAAGCTACGGAATTGAGGCATTGCGCAGGTTTGGAGTGATAAAAGGCAGTTGGTTGACAGTGAAACGCGTATTAAAATGCCACCCTTTACACCCAGGTGGAGACGACCCCGTCCCCCCAGGACCCTTTGATACCAGAGAACACTAACGATGGATTCGCAACGCAATCTTCTTATCATCGCTTTGTTGTTCGTGTCTTTCATGATCTGGCAGGCATGGGAGCAGGATAAAAATCCTCAACCCCAGCAGCAGACCACGCAGACCACGACCACCGCAGCGGGTAGCGCCGCCGACCAGGGCGTACCGGCCAGTGGCCAGGGGAAACAGATTACGGTTAAGACCGATGTGCTTGAGCTGACTATCAACACCCGTGGTGGTGATGTTGAGCAGGCGCTGCTGTTGACCTACCCGAAAGAGCTGAAGTCTACCGAACCGTTCCAGTTACTGGAAACCACGCCTGAGTTTATCTACCAGGCTCAGAGCGGCCTGACCGGTCGTGATGGCCCGGATAACCCGGCTAACGGTGCGCGTCCGCTGTATAACGTCGAGAAAGACGCGTTCGTGCTGGCTGATGGTCAGAACGAAATCGCTATCCCGATGACCTACACCGATGCGGCAGGCAACACCTTCACCAAAACCTTCACCCTGAAACGCGGTGAGTATGCGGTGAGCGTGGGCTACAACGTACAGAACACCGGTGCAAAACCGCTGGAACTGTCGACCTTTGGCCAGCTGAAGCAATCCATCAATCTGCCGACTCACCGTGACACCGGAAGCAGCAACTTTGCGCTGCATACCTTCCGTGGCGCGGCGTACTCCACGCCTGACGCGAAGTACGAGAAATACAAATTCGACACCATTGCCGATAACGAAAACCTGAACGTCAGCGCTAAAGACGGTTGGGTGGCAATGCTGCAACAGTATTTCGCCACAGCGTGGGTGCCAAACAACGACGGTACCAACAACTTCTACACCGCGAATCTCGGTAACGGTATTGCAGCCATCGGCTACAAATCGCAGCCGGTTCTGGTTCAGCCGGGTCAAACCGGTAAGCTGACCAGCACCCTGTGGGTTGGCCCGGAAATCCAGGACAAAATGGCTGCCGTTGCGCCGCATCTGGATCTGACCGTGGATTACGGCTGGTTGTGGTTCATCTCTCAGCCGCTGTTTAAGCTGCTGAAGTTCATCCACAGCTTCCTGGGCAACTGGGGCTTCTCCATCATCGTTATCACCTTCATCGTTCGTGGCATCATGTACCCGCTGACTAAAGCGCAGTACACCTCCATGGCGAAGATGCGTATGCTGCAGCCGAAGATTGCGGCAATGCGTGAGCGTCTGGGCGATGACAAACAGCGTCAGAGCCAGGAAATGATGGCCCTGTATAAAGCAGAGAAAGTGAACCCACTGGGTGGTTGCTTCCCTCTGATTATCCAGATGCCAATCTTCCTTGCGCTGTACTACATGCTGATGGGTTCCGTTGAGCTGCGCCACGCGCCGTTCGCACTGTGGATCCATGACCTGTCTGCACAGGACCCGTACTACATCCTGCCGATCCTGATGGGCGTGACGATGTTCTTCATCCAGAAGATGTCTCCGACTACCGTGACCGACCCGATGCAGCAGAAGATCATGACCTTTATGCCGGTCATCTTCACCGTGTTCTTCCTGTGGTTCCCGTCAGGTCTGGTGCTGTACTATATCGTCAGCAACCTGGTGACCATCATCCAGCAGCAGCTGATTTACCGTGGTCTGGAAAAACGTGGCCTGCATAGCCGCGAAAAGAAAAAATCCTGATCAGGTAAGTTAACGCTAAAATAAGGGCGGTCGATTGACCGCCTTTTTTTATTGCAACACTGTAGAGACAAACCATGAGCCATAACGACACTATCGTCGCCCAGGCAACCCCACCGGGACGCGGTGGTGTTGGCATTCTGCGTATCTCCGGCCTGAAGGCGCGCGAGGTGGCTGAAGCGGTGCTGGGTAAACTGCCAAAGCCGCGTTACGCTGATTATCTGCCATTTAAAGATACCGACGGCACCTCGCTGGATCAGGGCATTGCGCTGTGGTTCCCTGGCCCGAACTCCTTTACCGGCGAAGATGTGCTGGAGCTGCAGGGTCACGGCGGCCCGGTGATCCTCGACCTGCTGTTAAAACGCATTCTGACCCTGCCTGGGCTGCGCATTGCGAAGCCGGGTGAGTTCTCCGAGCGTGCTTTCCTGAACGACAAACTCGACCTGGCACAGGCCGAGGCAATTGCCGACCTGATCGACGCCAGCTCTGAACAAGCGGCTCGCTCCGCACTGAACTCGCTGCAGGGGGCATTTTCTGCCCGCGTGAATCATCTTGTGGAAGCACTTACTCACCTGCGGATCTACGTCGAAGCGGCCATCGACTTCCCGGATGAGGAGATCGACTTCCTCTCTGACGGCAAAATTGAAGCCCAGCTCAACAGCGTGATGGCCGATCTCGATGCGGTCCGTGCCGAAGCGCGTCAGGGCAGCCTGCTGCGTGAAGGGATGAAGGTGGTGATTGCCGGTCGTCCTAACGCCGGAAAATCGAGCCTCCTGAACGCGCTGGCAGGCCGTGAAGCGGCGATCGTCACTGACATTGCCGGCACCACCCGTGACGTACTGCGCGAGCATATTCACATCGACGGGATGCCGCTGCACATTATTGATACTGCGGGTCTGCGCGATGCCAGCGATGAAGTAGAGCGCATTGGTATCGAGCGCGCCTGGCAGGAAATTGAGCAGGCCGACCGCGTGTTGTTTATGGTGGATGGCACAACCACCAGCGCGGTTGACCCGGCGGACATCTGGCCAGACTTTATCGCCCGTCTGCCAGCCAAACTGCCAATCACCGTGGTGCGTAACAAAGCCGACGTCACTGGCGAAACGCTGGGCATCAGCGATGTGAATGGTCACTCACTGATCCGCCTGTCGGCACGTACTGGCGAAGGCGTGGATGACCTGCGTAACCACCTTAAGCAGAGCATGGGCTTTGACACCAGCATGGAAGGCGGCTTCCTGGCGCGTCGTCGTCATCTGCAGGCGCTGGAAGAGGCAGCAAACCACCTTGTTCAGGGTAAAGCACAGTTGATTGGCGCATGGGCGGGTGAACTGCTGGCGGAAGAGCTGCGCCTGGCGCAGCAAAATCTGAGTGAGATCACCGGGGAGTTTACGTCGGATGATTTGCTGGGAAGGATCTTCTCGAGCTTCTGTATTGGTAAGTAATTTCCGCTAACACATGGTGATTTCCTCTCAGGAAATCACCATTGTCCAAATGGCAACTCGCATCTTCCCCTTTATCCCCCTATTCTGCTTGCCTGTCTCTATGGGGGGTTTATGGCTCGTTTTCTGTTTTGTAGTTTTGCACTGGTTCTGCTTTATCCATCAGGCATTGATATGTATCTGGTGGGGTTACCACATATCGCCCGCGACCTCGGTGCCAGCGAAGCGCAGCTGCATATTGCGTTTTCGGCCTACCTCGCAGGTATGGCGTCGTCGATGGTGTTTGCCGGAAAAATTGCGGACAAGGCAGGTCGTCAACCTGTTGCCATCACAGGCGCGGTGATTTTTGCGCTGGCTTCCGTACTCTGCTCACTGGCACAGGACAGCACATTGTTCCTGGCGGGGCGCTTTGTCCAGGGAATTGGCGCTGGCGGTTGTTACGTTGTGGCCTTCGCGATTTTGCGCGACACCTTAAGCGCTCAGCGCCGTGCCAAAGTGCTCTCCATGCTAAACGGCATCACCTGTATTATCCCGGTACTGGCACCTGTCGTAGGATATCTCATCATGCTGAAATTCCCGTGGCAGAGCCTTTTCTGGACAATGTCAGCAATGGGGGCGCTGGTCTTTATTTTGTCGATCGCGGTGCTGAAAGAAACGCACCCTGGCGCGCAAAATACGGGACATACCGCAACGATTCACCCGGCGGAGAAACTCCTCAACCGCTTTTTCATTAGCCGGTTGTTGGTCACCACGCTAAGCGTGGCGGTGATCCTGACCTATGTAAACGTTTCCCCGGTGTTACTGATGGAAACGATGGGTTTTGATCGCGGGGAATATTCAACAGTGATGGCGTTAACCGCAATGGTCAGTATGGCCGTGTCATTCTCCACGCCGTTTGCACTGAATGTCTTCAGCCAGCGCACGCTGATGCTGACCTCACAGGCGTTGTTCCTGGCTGCAGGTGTGATTCTGGCGACCACCAGCTCGCACGCGATTATGCTTGCGGGTATCACCCTGATTTGCGCCGGATTCTCCGTCGGTTTTGGTGTCGCGATGAGCCAGGCACTGGGTCCATTTTCGCTGCGAGCAGGCGTGGCAAGCTCAGTGCTGGGTATCGCACAGGTCTGTGGTTCATCACTGTGGATTTGGCTGGCGGCAGTTATCGGCCTTAATGCGCTGAATATGCTGATCGGGATACTGATTGGCTGTAGCATGCTCTGCATCACCTTGCTTATCGTCATCCAGCCTGTGGCGCATTATGAAGAAACCCATCAGCAGTCTCGATCTTAACTTATTGCTATGCCTGCAGCTTTTGCTGCAGGAGCGCAGCGTCACCAAAGCCGCGAAACGGATGAACGTCACACCGTCTGCGGTGAGTAAATCACTGGCGAAGCTGCGCGACTGGTTTGAAGACCCGCTGTTTGTGAAAACTCCGCTGGGGTTGTTACCGACACCGCTGACGGTAAGCCTGGAGCAGGATCTGGCCGACTGGATGCAGATTGGTAATCAGATCCTCGACAAATTCCACCATGACTCCCCCGGCGGCCTGAAGTTTGTGCTGGCAGCGGAAACCCCGCTGATGCTGATCCGCTTCAATGCCTTGCTGGAGCAGGTAAATCAGCGCTATCCGCAGGCCACGGTGAAGATGCGCAACTGGGATTACGACTCGCTGGATGCCATTACCCGCGGGGAAGTGGATCTTGGCTTCACAGGCCGCGAAACGCACCCGCGATCTCGCGAGCTGCTGAAGCTGTTACCGTGGTTTATCGACTACGAGATCCTGTTTAGTGACCGTCCGTGTGTTTATCTGCGCGAAGATCACCCTGCACTGCAGGAAGAGTGGAACCTGGAGACGTTCCTGCGCTACCCGCATATCAGCATCTTCTGGGAACGCAGCGACACCTGGGCGCTTGATGAGGTGCTGAAAGAGATGGGGCGCGAACGCAATATCGCCATGAGCTTACCCGGCTTTGAGCAGTCGATGTTTATGGCAGCGCAACCCGGCCACAACTACATTGCCACCGCACCGCACTACTGCCACCACTATAATCAGCTCCACCAGCGCAAGCTGATCACCCTTCCCATACCTATCGATGAAACGCAGGCTGAAAAGCTTACCGTGCCCTTCACGCTGATCTGGCATAAACGGAACAGCCATAATCCAAAAATCCTCTGGCTGCGGGAAACAATCAAAGCGCTGTATGGTGCGCCACTGCGCTAGCGATCCAATTTTTGCCTAAGAAAATGTAAAGTTCGGTCCTCAGGCTTCTCTTACTCCCATTTACTGATTAAAACAGAAGCTAAGTTAAGCGATAATGATGTAATCGTTTAACCTGACTACAACCATTATCAAGGAGCGAAAAATGGCTACGCACTTTGCAAGAGGGATACTGACAGAAGGGCATCTCGTATCAGCCAGAATTTCTTCAGCGTGCCACAGCGAGGCACGCACACTTCCTGAGCACCGCCGGACGCGTTTTTTAGCTTCCCGGGCACTTCTCGCTGAACTGCTGTTTATGCTGTACGGCACCAGTGAACTGCCAGACATCATCACCCAACCGGAAGGTCGTCCGGTCTTTGCCGACCCGGAGCTGCCCCGTTTTTCCATTGCTTACACGGGCAACATTATTGGTATAGCGCTCACCACCGAGGGTGACTGCGGGCTGGATATGGAACTTCAGCGCGCCACCCGAGGCTTTCACAGCGCGAACCCGCACGACGATTACCCACTTTCCAGCAATGAGCAGCTGTGGGTACGTAACCAAAACGATCCCATCGAGGCCAGGGCTCAGCTCATCACCTTGCGCCAGAGCATTCGTAAGCTCTGCGGCTGCGCATCAGACGATGCCAGCCTGGTGCAGTTACTTCCCGGCTCCGGACGCCTGCGAGCCACCAAAACCGCACTGGTAGAAGCGCTCAGCGACGCAGAGGATGTCTTAATCTGGTCTATTGCCGTCACCCCTGCTATTGAGCGGCTGAAAATTTGGGAATTTGACAGCACGCGCGGATGGCGTAGCCTTCCGGATGTACCCGAACGCGCCAACGAGCCCGCTGCACGCCTGATGAGATTAACCAGTTTACCGGCAGAAAAAGCATTTACCCTTAGCTGATCCATTCAGGGTCATCATGATGAAACAGGAGTAATCATGTCTGATACGTTGAAAGTTGTTACGTTACTGGGAAGCCTGCGCAAAGGTTCATTTAACGGGATGGTTGCCCGCACGTTGCCACAGCTGGCACCAGCAGGAATGGAGATTAACGCCCTGCCGTCCATTGGCGATATTCCGCTTTATGATGCGGATGTACAGCAGGAAGAAGGCTTCCCGCAGAGCGTGGAAGCCCTGGCAGCGCAAATTCGTCAGGCTGATGGCGTGGTTATTGTGACGCCGGAGTATAACTACTCGGTTCCAGGCGGTCTGAAGAATGCCATCGACTGGCTATCACGTTTGCCGGAGCAGCCGCTCTCGGGTAAACCGGTGTTGATCCAGACCAGTTCTATGGGTGCCATTGGCGGTGCACGCTGTCAGTATCACCTGCGCCAAATCCTGGTGTTCCTGGATGCAATGGTGATGAACAAGCCGGAATTTATGGGCGGAGTGATTCAAAACAAGGTTGACCCGCAGACGGGTGATGTGGTGGATCAGAGCACGCGTGACCATCTCTCTGGCCAACTGACGGCGTTTGGTGATTATATTAAGCGGGTCAAAGCGTAAAAGAGGTGCGGGCTGATGCCCTCACCCCAGCCCTCTCCCACGGGAGAGGGTGCAAATACTAAAGCCCTTTTCGAAGAAAAGGGCTTGCTGTTTATTTCGCGTCGATGAACACAATCTTCAGCACAAACAGCAGCGCCACAATGATCACGCATGGGCTGAGGTCGCGGAAACGACCGGTACCGATCTTCATCACGCAATAAGAGATGAAGCCCAGCGCGATACCTTCAGTGATAGAGAAGCTGAACGGCATCATCACCGCGGTAATAAAGGCAGGAACCGCTTCGGTCAAGTCTTCCCACTTCACGCGAGCCAGGCTTGAGGTCATCAGTACGCCCACGTAAATCAGCGCACCGGCTGCCGCATACGGTGGAACCATCCCGGCCAGCGGGGAAAGGAAAATCACCAGCAGGAACAGAATACCGACCACAACCGCCGTCAGACCGGTACGACCGCCAACGGACACACCAGAAGAGGATTCAATATACGCGGTAACGGAAGAGGTACCGATAAAGGAACCAACAACGGAGGAGATACTGTCGACAAACAGCGCCTGCTTCATGCGCGGGAATTTGCCTTTTTCATCGGCCAGACCCGCTTTGTCAGTCACGCCAATCAGCGTACCGGAGGAGTCAAACAGGTTCACCAGCATGAAGGAGAAAATCACGCCCGCCAGACCCAGGTTCAAAGAACCGGCCAGGTCAACGTGACCAATAACCGTAGAAACACTCGGCGGAGCGGAGACGATACCGTTGTAGTGAACGTCGCCCAGCATCCAGCCCAGCAGCGTGGTGATCACGATGGAAACCAGTACCGCCGCATGAATGTTACGGGAGGCCAGAATCGCGATGATAAAGAAGCCCAGCACACCCAGCAGCACGTTATGGGATGTCAGGTGCCCAATGCTGACCAGCGTATCCGGGTTAGCCACGATAACACCCGCATTTTTCAGCCCCATCATACCGATGAACAGGCCGATACCGCTGGTAATACCTACACGCAGGCTCACCGGAATATTGGCAATCATCCAGTAACGCACGCGGAAAATGGTCAGCAGCAGCAGACCCATAGCGCCCCAGAAGATAGCCCCCATCCCCACTTGCCACGGCAGACCCATAGCCTGAACGACCACGAACGCGAAGAACGCATTCAGACCCATCGCCGGAGCCAGAGCAACAGGCAGGTTGGCAAATACCCCCATCAGAATGCTGCCCAGCGCAGCGATCAGACAGGTGGTCACGAAGACGGCGCTGGTATCCATGCCAGCAACGCCCAGAATTTGTGGGTTAACAAAAACGATATAGACCATCGTCAGGAAGGTGGTGAAACCGGCGATCACTTCGGTGCGTGCCGTTGTGCCATGCTCGCGCAGTTTAAACACGCGCTCAAGCAGCCCCTGACCAGATGTCTGGGTAGTGTGTTGTTGACTCATCATCAATTTCCGAACAAGGAGGGAAAATTCGTCGCTATCCTATACCAAAATGCGACAATAAGGGCAGTTGCGGGATACTTTTTTTCATTGGTTTTGCTTATACGGCAACGATTGCGTCTCGTAAAACTGCAGTACGTAAACGTTAAACTTGTTAAAAGGGAAAGGCATGTCCGGAATTGAAGCGGTATTTTTCGACTGCGACGGTACGCTGGTCGACAGTGAAGTCATTTGTTCCCGCGCGTATGTCACCATGTTCCAGGAATTTGGCATCACGCTCGAGCTCAAAGAGGTGTTCAGGCGCTTTAAGGGCGTGAAGCTCTACGAGATCATCGACATCATTAACGAAGAACACGATGTGGATTTGGTGAAAGCGGATCTGGAGCCGGTATACCGTGCCGAAGTCGCACGTCTGTTCGACGCTGAACTTGACGTCATTACTGGTGCAAACAGGTTACTGGATGCGATGACGGTGCCAATCTGCGTGGTCTCTAATGGCCCGGTCAGCAAAATGCAGCACTCGCTGGGTAAACTGGATATGTTGCACCACTTCCCGGAAAAACTGTTCAGTGGTTACGATATTCAGCGCTGGAAGCCAGACCCGGCACTGATGTTCCATGCGGCGAAGGCGATGAGCGTCAACGTAGAAAACTGTATTCTGGTGGACGACTCTATGGCGGGTGCGCAGTCGGGGATTGATGCGGGAATGGAGGTGTTTTACTTCTGTGCCGATCCGCACAACAAACCGATCGATCATCCAAAAGTGACGACGTTTACCGATCTGGCACAGCTGCCAGAACTGTGGAAGGCACGCGGGTGGAATATCACACGCTGAAAAAACAAAGCCGGATGGTGCTAACACCCATCCGGCCTGCATGGCATACGTAGGGCGGGTAAGCGTTAGCGCCACCCGCCACAAACCTCACGCCTTCTGATCTTTATCTGCCAGCAGCTTATCCAGCTCGTCGCCGCCCACATGACGGAAGTCCTGACCTTTCACGAAGTAGAAGATGTATTCGCAAATGTTCTGGCAGCGGTCGCCGATACGCTCAATTGAGCGCGCACAGAACAGGGCGGTCAGTACGCTTGGGATCGTACGTGAATCTTCCATCATGTAGGTCATCAGCTGACGCACGATGCCTTCATACTCCTGGTCAACTTTCTTGTCTTCACGGTAAATACGCACCGCTTCGTCCAGATCCATACGCGCAAAGGCATCCAGCACGTCGTGCAGCATCTGCACGGTGTGGCGACCCAGCGACTCCAGGCTAACCAACAGCGGCTGGTGCTGCTGCGAGAATTTCTCCAGTGCGGTACGGCAGATTTTATCCGCAACGTCACCAATGCGTTCCAGCTCGGCGATAGTTTTGATGATCGCCATCACCAGACGCAGGTCACTCGCCGTTGGCTGGCGCTTGGCAATAATGCGCACGCAAGCCTCGTCGATGGCCACTTCCATCATGTTGACGTTTTTGTCGCCTTCGATAACGCGCTTCGCCAGCTCGCTATCCTGATTGTGCATCGCGGTGATCGCATCAGAAAGCTGCTGCTCCACCATGCCGCCCATGGTCATCACCTGAGTGCGGATGCTTTCCAGCTCGGCGTTAAACTGGCCGGAAATGTGTTTGTTAAGATTGAGATTGTCCATAGCGCACTCCTGAATCAACCGTAGCGACCGGTGATGTAGTCTTCTGTTTGCTTTTTCGCGGGCTTGGTGAACAGATCGTCCGTGTTACTGAACTCAATCAACTCGCCCAGGTACATAAACGCCGTGTGGTCTGAACAACGTGCCGCCTGCTGCATGTTGTGGGTCACAATCACCACGGTGTAATCCTGCTTCAGCTCGGTGATCAGCTCTTCGATACGCCCGGTTGAGATCGGATCCAGTGCTGAACACGGCTCATCAAGCAGCAACACTTCCGGGCGAATAGCGATACCACGCGCAATGCACAGACGCTGTTGCTGACCACCGGAGAGAGAGTAACCGCTCTGGTGTAACTTATCTTTGGTTTCGTTCCATAATGCGGCCTTGGTCAAAGCCCACTGCACGCGCTCGTCCATATCGGTACGAGACAGCTTTTCAAACAGACGCACACCAAACGCGATGTTGTCATAAATCGACATCGGGAACGGCGTGGGTTTCTGGAACACCATACCCACTTTCGCACGCAGCAGGGCGATATCCTGGGTATTGGTCAGAATGTTGTCACCGTCCAGGATGATTTCGCCTTCGGCACGCTGCTCCGGATAGAGCGAATACATCTTGTTAAAGGTACGCAGCAGGGTGGATTTACCACAGCCAGACGGACCGATGAATGCCGTGACCTGGTTCTTCGCGATATCCAGGTTGATATTCTTCAGGGCATGGAATTTGCCGTAGTAGAAGTTCAAATCACGAACCTGAATCTTACCCGGGGCAGTATCAACCATACTCATTGACTCATTTCCTCATTCGACGCCGCGAGGTGCCGCGCCGTAAAAAATTAACCGTGTTTCTTCTTCGCGAAAATGACGCGCGCCAGAATATTCAGCAACAGTACACAAAGGGTAATGATCAGCACCCCGGCCCAGGCCAGTTGCTGCCACTCCGCGAATGGGCTCATCGCAAATTTAAAGATTGTCACCGGCAGGTTGGCGATTGGCTGCATCATATCCGTGCTCCAGAACTGGTTGGAGAGCGACGTGAACAGCAGAGGTGCCGTTTCACCCGCGATACGCGCAACTGCCAGCAGAACACCGGTCATGATCCCGGAGATTGACGCTTTCAGCGTAATGGCGGAGATCATTTTCCATTTCGGTGTTCCCAGTGCGTAAGCCGCTTCACGCAGACTGTCTGGCACCAGCTTCAGCATGTTCTCGGTGGTGCGGATGACAATCGGTACCTGTAACAGCGCCAGTGCAATCACACCAGCCCAACCGGAGAAGTGCTCCATCTGTGCCACAACGATGGTGTAGACGAACAGACCGACCACGATAGACGGGGCAGAAAGCAGAATGTCGTTGATGAAGCGAATAACTTCCGCCAGCCAGGATTTACGGCCATATTCTGCCAGGTAGATACCCGCCATGATGCCCAGTGGGGTACCGAAGATCGTTGCCCACAGGATCAACAGGCCGCTACCCGCCAGGGCGTTCGCCAGACCACCACCTGCAGTATTTGGCGGCGGGGTCATTTCGGTAAACATTGCCAGCGACATGCCATCAATACCGCGAACAACGGTAGAGAAGAGGATCCAGACCAGCCAGAACAGACCGAATGCCATCGTCGCCATAGAGAGCGTCAGTGCAATACGGTTCTTGATGCGGCGCTTGGCCTGCATCTTGCGGCGGGATTCCGCCAGTTCAGCGGTGCTTTGCATTTCGAGAGTCGCCATTAGCGTGCCCCCTCATTTTTAGCCAGGCGCATAATCATCAGCTTGGAAATCGCCAGGACAATGAAGGTGATAACAAACAGGATCAGGCCCAGTTCCATCAGCGCAGCAACGTGCAGCCCGGATTCCGCTTCGGCAAATTCGTTCGCCAGTGCAGACGTAATACTGTTACCTGGCATGTAGAGCGAGGCGCTGTCGAGCTGGTAGGTGTTACCGATAATAAAGGTGACAGCCATCGTTTCACCCAGAGCACGACCCAGACCCAGCATCACGCCGCCTATCACCCCATTTTTGGTGAACGGCAGGACGATGCGCCAGATAACTTCCCAGGTGGTGCAGCCGATACCGTAGGCCGACTCTTTCATCATCACCGGGGTTTGTTCGAAGACATCGCGCATAACAGCCGCAATGTACGGAATAATCATGATGGCCAGGATCACACCTGCAGCCAGAATACCGATGCCGAATGCCGGGCCTGAGAACAGCGCGCCCACAAACGGAATTGCAGAGAGGATATTACCTACCGGCTCCTGGAAGTACGTTGCGAACAGCGGAGCAAAGATAAACAGCCCCCACATGCCGTAAACGATACTGGGAATAGCAGCCAACAGTTCAATGGCGATACCCAGTGGACGTCGCAACCAGCCAGGTGCCAGCTCTGTCAGGAACAGGGCAATACCGAAGCTCACCGGAACGGCAATCAGCAGGGCAATGAATGAGGTCACCAGCGTGCCGTAAATGGGGACCAGCGCACCGTAGATATCGTTCGGCGCATCCCACTCTTTACTCCACAGGAAGGAGAAACCGAATTTCTGGATGCTCGGCCAGGAGGAGAAAATCAGAGACACGATAATGCCGCCCAGCAGCAATAGCACAATCAGCGCAGCCAGTCTGACCAGCGCGCTGAAAATCATGTCACCTTTTTTACCCGGAGGGTTAAATGCAGGCTTGGTTGCAGCCATAAATCACTCTTCTGTTAAAAACGTCTTACGAATATGCCCGGTGGCGCTAACGCTAACCGGGCCTACAGCTTGAACCGTAGGGCGGGTTAGCGTTAGCGCCACCCGCCATCTTCGTCAAAAATATCCTGTTAGTACAGCGCTTTACCGCTACTGTCTTTCACGTTGGTTTTCCATGCAGCACGAATCTGCTCAACCACGCTGTCCGGCAGGCTAGCGTAATCCAGGTCGTTAGCCTGTTTATTGCCGTTTTTGTATGCCCAGTCGAAGAATTTCAGCACTTCAGTACCCTGCTCAGGTTTCTTCTGCTCTTTGTGAACCAGAATGAACGTGGTAGAGGTGATTGGCCATGCACCTTCGCCTTTCTGGTTAGTCAGATCCTGTGCGAAGGATTTGCTCCAGTCAGCGCCTTTGGCGGCGTTAGCAAAGTTCTCTTCAGTTGGACTCACTGGCTTACCATCTGCAGACAGCAGTTTGGTGTAAGACAGGTTGTTCTGTTTCGCGTACGCATACTCTACGTAACCGATAGAACCAGGCAGACGCTGTACGAACGCGGCGATACCGTCGTTACCTTTACCGCCCAGACCGGTTGGCCAGTTAACGGTAGAGCCAGAACCGACTTTAGATTTCCACTCTTCGTTCACTTTTGCCAGGTAGCTGGTGAACACGAAAGAGGTACCAGAACCATCCGCACGGCGAACCACAGCGATGTTCTGAGAAGGCAGTTTCAGGCCTGGGTTGAGTTTAGCAATTGCTTCGTCATCCCATTTTTTGATTTTACCCAGGTAGATGTCACCCAGGGTTTTACCGTCCAGCACCAGCTCACCAGATTTCACACCTGGCAGGTTGACCGCCAGAACCACACCACCGATAACGGTTGGGAACTGGAACAGGCCTTCCTGAGCCAGTTTTTCATCAGTCAGTGGAGCATCTGATGCACCGAAATCAACGGTGTTAGCGGTAATTTGTTTCACGCCACCGGAGGAGCCGATACCCTGGTAGTTAACCTTGTTACCGGTTTCTTTCTGGTAGGTATCCGCCCATTTGGCATACACCGGCGCAGGGAAGGTTGCACCAGCGCCAGTCAGGCTTGCTTCTGCGAATACAGAGAAAGCACTCAGAGATAAGGTCGCGGCGACAACAGTTGCGACAGTGGTACGCATAACTTTCATAATGTCTCCTGCAAGATTTTCGTAAATCGTTGTTTAGTGGCTACGATGAGCAAAATAGGACAAACAGGTGACAGATAAATGTACGAATTATGACAGTTTTATGACAACGAAAGTTTCACTTAAAAAGCAACGAAACATTCTTTATTTATCATTGTGTTAGCCACTAAGATGACAGTGTGTTTTCAGAAATATTTTCTTTATGTGACACTGAAAAAAATAGCTGAAGATGACAGATTGTCATAAATAAAAACACGAAAGCGTTGATTAAAAACAAACCAGGAGGGGTAAAAAAAGCTCCACCCGAAGGTGGAGCCTGAAGGGATTACTCTACAGTTACAGATTTCGCCAGGTTACGCGGCTGGTCTACGTCGGTGCCTTTGATCAGCGCCACGTGGTAAGCCAGCAGTTGCAGCGGAACGGTGTAGAAGATCGGGGCAATGACCTCTTCCACATGCGGCATATCAATGATGTGCATGTTATCGCTGCTGGTGAAACCGGCATCCTTATCAGCGAAGACATAAAGTACACCACCACGAGCGCGCACTTCTTCGATGTTAGATTTCAGTTTTTCCAGCAGTTCGTTGTTAGGTGCCACAACAATAACAGGCATATCCGCGTCAATCAGCGCCAGCGGGCCATGTTTCAGCTCGCCTGCCGCGTAGGCTTCAGCGTGGATATAGGAGATCTCTTTCAGCTTCAGTGCGCCTTCCAGCGCAATCGGATACTGATCGCCACGGCCCAGGAACAGCGCGTGGTGTTTGTCGGAGAAATCTTCAGCCAGCTCTTCAATGCGTTTATCCTGCGACAGCATCTGTTCAATGCGGCTTGGCAGTGCCTGCAGACCATGAACGATATCATGCTCGACAGAAGCATCCAGACCTTTCAGACGCGCCAGTTTTGCCACCAGCATCAGCAGAACGGTCAGCTGGGTAGTAAACGCTTTGGTAGACGCTACGCCGATTTCAGTACCCGCTTTGGTCATCAGCGCCAGATCGGACTCACGCACCAGCGAAGAGCCAGGCACGTTACAAATCGCCAGAGAACCCAGGTAACCCAGCTCTTTGGAGAGACGCAGCGCCGCCAGGGTGTCCGCCGTTTCGCCAGACTGGGAAAGGGTGATCATCAGACTGTTACGACGCACAGCGGATTTGCGGTAGCGGAATTCAGATGCGATTTCGACATCGCATGGTACGCCAGCCAGCGCTTCAAACCAGTAACGCGACACCATACCGGAGTTGTAAGACGTACCGCAGGCAACGATCTGAATATGCTCAACCTTACCGAGCAGTTCGTTAGCGCTCGCACCCAACTCGCTCAGATCCACCTCACCGTGGCTGATACGCCCGGTCAGCGTGTTTTTGATAGCGTTTGGCTGCTCGTAAATCTCTTTCTGCATGTAGTGACGGTAAGCGCCTTTGTCGCCCGCGTCGTACTGCAGGTTAGATTCGATCTCCTGACGCTTCACAGGCGCGCCTTTGGTATCGAATACGGTCACGCTACGGCGCGTCACTTCCGCAATATCGCCTTCTTCCAGGAAGACAAAGCGACGGGTAACTGGCAGCAGAGCCAGCTGATCGGAAGCGATAAAGTTTTCACCCATACCCAGACCGATAACCATCGGGCTACCGGAACGCGCTGCCAGCAGGGTGGACGGGTCGCGGGAATCCATGATCACCGTACCGTACGCACCACGCAGCTGTGGGATAGCACGCAGCACGGCATCACGCAGTGTGCCGCCCTGCTTCAGCTCCCAGTGAACCAGGTGAGCAATCACTTCGGTGTCAGTTTCAGAGACGAAGGTATAGCCACGCGCTTTCAGCTCTTCGCGCAGCGGTTCGTGGTTTTCAATAATACCGTTATGCACCACCACGATGTGTTCAGACACATGCGGGTGCGCGTTGCCTTCAGACGGTTCGCCGTGAGTCGCCCAGCGGGTATGCGCAATACCCGTACCACCGTGCAGCGGATGTTCTTCCGCGGCCTGAGCCAGCATCTGCACTTTACCGAGGCGGCGCAGACGGGTCATATGACCCTCTTCATCTACGACAGCCAGACCGGCAGAGTCGTAGCCACGGTATTCCAGACGACGTAAACCTTCGAGAAGGATTTCAGCAATATCACGCTGCGCAACTGCGCCAACAATTCCACACATAGTTTTAGATTCCGAATTTAGGCATAACGCCTGCGTTGTCGCTGACCTGTATTTACCCTTTCCGGGCACCCCGAGCCTTGTAGAGAGTGGGGCTATTTTTATAAGTACTGCTATTGGGTGGAGGATTATATTATCCCCTCATACCGACCCTCTCCCCAAAGGGGTGAGGGAGAAAAACACCGCACCGAACGTTCCCTTCTCCCTTTGGGGAGAGGGTTAGGGTGAGGAGTGAATCTGTTACTTCTTCTTCACCGGGCGTTTCCAGCCCTGTTTGTGCACCTGCGGTACACGGCTTAACACCAGCTCGTTATCCGCCACGTCTCGCGTTACGGTCGTCCCGGCAGCAATGGTCACGCCGTTGCCTACGGTGACAGGTGCCACCAGCTGCGTGTCGGAACCGACAAACACGTCATCACCAATGATAGTTTTAAACTTATTGGCACCGTCATAGTTACAGGTGATCGTCCCTGCACCAATGTTCACGTTATCGCCAATTTCCGCGTCGCCCAGATAGGTCAAGTGACCGGCTTTGGAGCCTTTACCCAGACGCGCTTTTTTCATCTCAACGAAGTTACCCACATGAGCGCCTTCCAGCAGCTCAGCACCCGGACGCAGACGTGCAAACGGGCCAATGGTACATGCCGCATCCAGACGGGCATCTTCCACCACACTGTAGGGGCTAATTTCGCAGTCGTCACCGATGATGCTGTTTTTGATAACACAGCCGCTGCCAATTTTAACGCGATTGCCAAGCTGAACGTGACCTTCAACAATAACGTTAGTATCAATCTCAACGTCGCGCCCGTGCGACAAGGTTCCGCGCAGATCAAAACGCGCCGGATCGCGCAGCATAACCCCTGCCAGCAGCAGTTTTTCCGCCTGTTCGGACTGATAAACACGTTCCAGACGGGAAAGCTGCAGACGGTTATTTACCCCTTCCGTTTCACTGATACGTGCAGGATGTACCGCAGCAATCTCATGCCCTTCCTGATACGCCATCGCAATGATGTCGGTGATGTAATATTCACCCTGGGCATTGTTGTTGTTGAGTTTTGACAGCCAGCGCTTCAGATCCGCGCCATTGGCAATCAGGATGCCGGTGTTGATTTCCTGAATCTGACGCTGAACGTCGCTGGCATCTTTGTGCTCAACGATACCCGTTACGTTGCCGTTTTCACGGGTAATGCGGCCATAGCCACTTGGATCGTCCAGCACGACGGTTAACAGGCCGATGCCGCCCTGAGGTTTGGCTTCACGCAGGCGAGCCAGCGTTTCAACAGAGATCAGCGGGACGTCACCGTAAAGCATCAGGATGTCTTCGTCATCAGCAAAGAAGGGGGCTGCCTGCTGCATCGCATGGCCAGTACCCAACTGTTCTGCCTGAAGTACCCAGTTGAGCGCGTTATCACCCAACGTTTCTTTCAGCAGATCGCCACCGTGTCCGTAAACCAAATGCACCTGGCGAGCACCAAGTTCATTCGCGGCATCAATGACATGCTGCACCATTGGCTTTCCTGCCAGGGTGTGCAGTACCTTCGGAAGATCGGAATACATGCGGGTACCTTTACCAGCGGCAAGGATGACCACGCTCATCGTATTGTTCAACATACGCGTCCTGACTGTAATTTGAGTGAGAAGTAAAACCCTTCGACGTTGAAAATTCCACATATTTTTCGCCATAAAATGGAATGGCGTTAAAACGCTCAACACCGGGCATTACGGGCTATTTGAAGATACTTTTTAGGGCAGAGTAAATCACTTTTTCTCTGAGAAATAGCTTTCTTGCAGTAAGTCACCAGTTCTCACAATGGCTTAACCATTTTTCGCACCGGGAATAAAGATCCATAAAAAAAGCCAGTCTGGAAACCAGACTGGCTTTTGTGCTTTTCAAGCCGGTGTTACATCGCTTTTTTGGTCAACTCGATAACGCGCAGTTTCGCGATCGCTTTGGCCAGTTCCGCAGACGCCTGAGCGTAATCCACGTCACCATGAGAGCTGCTAATGTGCTCTTCAGCCTTACGCTTCGATTCCAGGGCTCGCGCTTCGTCGAGATCCTGGCCACGAATAGCGGTATCGGCCAGAACGGTCACACTACCAGGCTGCACTTCAAGAATGCCGCCGGACAGATAGATAAACTCTTCGTGACCGAACTGTTTAACGATGCGGATCATACCAGGCTTAATGGCGGTGAGCAGCGGTGCGTGGCCTGGGTAAATGCCCAGTTCACCTTCACTACCCGTTACCTGGATTTTCTCGACCAGACCAGAGAACATTTGTTGCTCTGCGCTGACGACGTCCAGGTGGTAAGTCATTGCCATATCACCCTCCGATTAAGGCGTTAAAGTTTTTTGGCTTTTTCCACGGCTTCATCGATGGAACCAACCATGTAGAACGCCTGCTCTGGCAGGTGATCGTATTCGCCTTCCATGATGCCTTTAAAGCCACGGATGGTGTCTTTCAGGGAAACGTATTTACCCGGAGAACCGGTGAATACTTCCGCAACGAAGAACGGCTGGGACAGGAAGCGCTGGATCTTACGCGCACGTGCTACCACCAGTTTGTCTTCTTCAGACAGTTCATCCATACCCAGGATGGCGATGATGTCTTTCAGTTCCTGGTAACGCTGCAGCAGGGACTGTACGCCACGCGCTGTGTCGTAGTGTTCCTGACCAACAACCAGTGGATCCAGCTGACGGCTGGTGGAGTCCAGCGGGTCAACGGCCGGGTAGATACCCAGAGACGCGATCTGACGGCTCAGTACCACGGTTGCATCTAAGTGAGCAAAGGTGGTGGCTGGTGATGGGTCAGTCAAGTCATCCGCAGGTACGTATACCGCCTGAACGGAGGTGATAGAACCGGTTTTGGTAGAGGTGATACGTTCCTGAAGAACACCCATCTCTTCCGCAAGCGTAGGCTGGTAACCTACCGCTGAAGGCATACGACCCAGCAGTGCAGATACTTCCGTACCGGCCAGGGTGTAACGGTAGATGTTATCGACGAACAGCAGAACGTCACGACCTTCGTCACGGAACTTCTCAGCCATAGTCAGACCGGTCAGCGCAACGCGCAGACGGTTTCCTGGTGGCTCGTTCATCTGGCCGTAAACCAGGGATACTTTGTCCAGAACGTTGGAGTCGGTCATTTCGTGGTAGAAGTCGTTACCCTCACGAGTACGTTCACCTACGCCCGCAAATACGGAGTAACCGGAGTGCTCGATCGCGATGTTACGGATCAGCTCCATCATGTTTACGGTTTTACCTACACCCGCACCACCGAACAGACCAACTTTACCGCCCTTCGCAAACGGACACATCAGGTCGATAACTTTGATACCGGTTTCCAGCAGTTCCTGAGAGCTGGACAGCTCTTCGTAGGAAGGTGCTGCGCGGTGGATAGCCCAACGCTCTTCTTCACCGATGTCGCCTTTCATGTCGATTGGGTGACCCAATACGTTCATGATACGACCCAGTGTTGCTTTACCTACCGGGACTTCGATCGGGTGTTCAAGGTCTTTAACTTCCAGACCACGACGCAGACCGTCGGAAGAACCCATCGCGATGGTACGCACGATACCGCCGCCGAGCTGCTGCTGAACTTCCAGCACCAGGCTCTCGTTACCATTCTGTACCTCAAGCGCATCGTACACGCGCGGTACGGCGTCCTGAGGGAACTCGACGTCCACCACGGCGCCGATTACCTGGACAATCTTTCCAGTAGCCATCTTGAATCCTCTACGTAATTCGTAAACCTGGTTAAACCGCGGCGGCCCCCGAGACGATCTCGGTGAGTTCCTGAGTAATGCTGGCCTGACGAGCTTTGTTGTAAACCAACTGCAGCTCTTTAATCAGGCTGCCGCCATTATCGGTCGCGGCTTTCATCGCCACCATTCGTGCGGCCTGCTCGCTGGCCAGGTTTTCTACAACGCCCTGATAAACCTGAGATTCAACGTAACGACGCAGCAGAGTATCCAACAGCGGTTTCGGATCGGGTTCATACAGGTAATCCCAGGATTTTTGCTTCAGCGCTTCATCTTCTGATGCCGGTAAAGGCAGCATCTGAGTGAGCGTTGGAACCTGAGACATGGTGTTAATAAATTTGTTGCTGACAACGTACAGTCTGTCCAGACGGCCTTCATCATAGGCCTGCAACATCACTTTAACCGGGCCGATCAGTTCGGACAGGGATGGGTTATCACCCATACCGGTCACCTGAGCGACAATGTTGCCACCAACGGAGTTAAAGAAAGAAACGCCCTTAGAGCCGATCATTGCGATATCGCACTGAACGCCTTTTTCGGACCAGGCTTTCATATCCGCCAGTAGTTTTTTGAACAGGTTAATGTTCAAGCCGCCACACAGACCACGGTCGGTCGACACCACCAGGTAGCCCACGCGCTTAACGTCGCGTTCTTCCAGGTAAGGGTGCTTATATTCCAGATTACCGTTCGCAAGGTGACCAATCACTTTGCGCATGGTATCTGCATAAGGACGGCTGGCCGCCATGCGATCCTGCGATTTACGCATTTTGGAAGCGGCGACCATTTCCATCGCTTTAGTGATCTTCTGCGTGTTCTGGACGCTTGCGATCTTACTACGTATCTCTTTTGCGCCGGCCATGAGCTTCTCCTCAATGCCAGGCGGCTTGTCCTGAGACAAGCCGCCGGACGATTACCAGGATTGGGTTGCTTTGAAGGAATCGAGGATAGCTTTCAGCTTGCCTTCGATTTCGTCGTTATAGCCACCGGTCTGGTTGATCTCTTGCATCAGCGGAGCGTGATCACGGTCAACGTAAGCCAACAGAGCGGCTTCGAAGCTACCGATTTTCGCCAGTTCCACATCTTCGAGGTAACCGCGTTCAGCCGCGAACAGTACCAGGCCCTGCTGAGCAACAGACATTGGAGCGTACTGTTTCTGCTTCAGCAGCTCGGTCACTTTCTGACCGTGGCTCAGCTGTTTACGGGTTGCTTCGTCCAGATCGGATGCGAACTGAGAGAACGCAGCCAGTTCACGATACTGTGCCAGCGCGGTACGGATACCACCGGACAGTTTCTTGATGATCTTGGTCTGAGCAGCACCACCAACACGGGATACGGAGATACCCGGGTTAACCGCCGGACGAATACCGGAGTTAAACAGGTTGGTTTCCAGGAAGATCTGACCATCGGTAATGGAGATTACGTTGGTCGGAACGAACGCAGAAACGTCACCCGCCTGGGTTTCAATGATCGGCAGAGCGGTCAGAGAGCCCGTTTTACCCTTCACTTCACCTTTGGTGAAGTTCTCGACGTATTCCGCGTTAACGCGGGAAGCACGCTCCAGCAGACGAGAGTGGAGGTAGAATACGTCGCCAGGGAACGCTTCACGTCCTGGTGGACGACGGAGCAGCAGGGAAACCTGACGATAAGCAACAGCCTGTTTAGACAGGTCATCGTATACGATCAGTGCATCTTCACCGCGGTCACGGAAGTATTCGCCCATTGCGCAACCAGCATATGGTGCCAGGTATTGCAGTGCAGCAGATTCAGACGCAGTCGCCACAACAACGATGGTGTTAGACAGTGCGCCGTGCTCTTCCAGTTTACGAACCACGTTGGAAATGGTGGACGCTTTCTGGCCGATAGCCACGTACACACATTTGATGCCGGAGTCACGCTGGTTGATGATGGCGTCGATAGCCATCGCGGTTTTACCGGTCTGACGGTCACCGATGATCAGTTCACGCTGACCACGACCGATTGGGATCATGGCATCAACGGATTTATAACCAGTCTGTACTGGCTGATCAACGGACTGACGGTCGATAACGCCCGGTGCGATAACTTCGATTGGAGAGAAGCCATCGTGCTCAACCGGACCTTTACCGTCGATTGGCGCACCCAGGGTGTTAACTACACGACCCAGCAGGCCACGGCCAACCGGTACTTCCAGAATACGGCCAGTACACTTAACCTTCATGCCTTCGGCGAGGTCAGCGTATGGGCCCATCACAACTGCACCTACGGAGTCGCGCTCCAGGTTCAGTGCGATAGCGTAACGGTTACCCGGCAGGGAGATCATTTCACCCTGCATACAATCGGCCAGGCCGTGGATGCGGATAACACCGTCGCTTACAGAAACAATAGTACCTTCGTTGTGAGCTTCACTCACAACACTGAACTGAGCAATGCGCTGCTTGATCAGTTCGCTGATTTCGGTGGAATTCAGTTGCATGCTCCAGTCCCCTTAAGACTGCAAGACGTCTGCAAGGCGCTCAAGACGGCCGCGTACGCTGCCATCAATGACCATATCACCCGAACGGATGATTACGCCTGCCATTACAGACTTATCGATTTTGCAATTCAGCTTAACTTTGCGTGACAGACGTTTTTCCATCGCGGAAGTAATCTTCGAAAGCTGTTCGTTACTCAGTTCATTCGCAGAAGTCACTTCAACTTCAGCGGTAGCTTCACTAAGGGCACGTAAGTGCTCGAACTGCTCAAGAACATCCGGAAGCACGCGCAGACGACCGTTTTCAGCCATCACCTTAATCAGGTTCTGGCCGCTGGCATCCAGTTGTTCTCCGCACACGGCGATAAACGACGCGGCGAGAGTTTCAGGCGCTAATGCACCGGAAAGCAACTCAGCCATTTGTTCGTTTTTCGTCACCTCAGCGGCAAACGCCAGCATATCCTGCCAGCGATCGACATTTTGGTGTTCGACAGCAAAGTCAAAAGCTGCTTTGGCGTAGGGGCGAGCTACCGTAACAAATTCAGACATCAGCCCCTCCCTCCTTACAGTTCAGCGACAAGTTTGTCCACGATGTCGCTGTTAGCAGCTTCATCCACGGAACGTTCGATGATCTTCTCGGCGCCAGCAACAGCCAGAATCGCAACCTGCTTACGCAGTTCTTCACGAGCACGTTTACGCTCAGCATCAATTTCAGCCTGAGCTTGTGACACGATCTTAGTACGTTCCTGTTCTGCTTCAGCTTTGGCTTCGTCCAGGATCTGAGCACGGCGTTTGTTAGCCTGTTCGATGATTACCTGAGCTTCCGCTTTCGCTTTTTTCAGCTGGTCTGTCGCGTTGGCCTGTGCAAGGTCCAAATCTTTCTTAGCGCGTTCTGCAGAAGCCAGACCGTCAGCAATTTCTTTCTGACGTTTTTCGATGGCAGCCATTAAAGGCGGCCATACATACTTCATGCAGAACCAGACAAAGAGAATAAACGCGATGGCCTGGCCGAGGATTGTTGCGTTCATGTTCACAGCACAATACCTCTTAAATTTCTGTGGCTTAGGGTTTTAAAACAGCTACTACGCGACAGCAAACATCACGTACAGACCCAGACCTACAGCGATCATTGGGATAGCATCCACCAGACCCATAACGATAAAGAACTGAGTACGCAGCAGAGGAATCAGATCCGGTTGACGCGCTGCGCCTTCCAGGAATTTACCCCCGAGGATGCCGATACCGATCGCAGCACCGATAGCCGCCAGACCCATCATCACAGCGGCAGCCATGTACAGCAGATCCATATTCAGGTTTTCCATGACAGTCTCCAGTTTGTTTCAATTAAAACGTAGTAGTGTTGGTAAAGAATCAGTGCTCTTCAGATGCCATCGACAGATAGACAATCGTCAGAACCATGAAGATAAAGGCTTGCAGCGTAATGATCAGGATGTGGAAAATGGCCCACGGCACATTAAGAATCCACTGTGACCACCACGGCAGAAGACCCGCGATCAGAATGAAAATCAGCTCACCCGCATACATGTTGCCGAACAGTCGCAGACCCAGTGATACAGGCTTGGACAGCAGGCTAACGCCTTCCAGGATCAGGTTGACCGGAATGAACGCCCAGTGGTTGAACGGCTGCAAGGTAAGCTCTTTCACAAAGCCGCTTACGCCTTTCATTTTGATGCTGTAGAAAAGAATCAGGATAAATACACCGAGCGCCATCGACAGGGTGATGTTCACGTCAGCAGACGGAACCACGCGCAGCGCTGGCAGACCGAGAACATGCTCGCCGATCCACGGAATAAAATCGATAGGCAGAAGGTCCATCAGGTTCATCAGGAACACCCAAACGAACACGGTCAGGGCCAGTGGAGCAATCAGCTTGCTCTTGCCATGGTACATGTCTTTGACGCTACCATGCACGAAGCCGATGATCATCTCGACGAACGTCTGGAATTTCCCTGGAACACCGCTGGTCGCCCTTTTAGCAACACCGCGGAACATGGCCAGGAACAGAAGACCCAACACCACCGAGAAGAACATGGAGTCGATGTTGATCGTCCAGAAGGTGGCCGGGGGGTTATGCGGATCCACCAGCGAGAATGTACGCAGGTCCAGCTGAAGGTTATTCAGATGGTGACCTATGTAATCCTGCGGCGTCATATTTTCTGAAGCCATGATGCCTTTTACCCTTTGTTGTTGATTACAGCTGGAGCCAGAACTTGTACCACCAGCACCAAAACCCACGTTGCTATCAGCGGCATGAATACCACTTTCAAAACCGCCAGCGCCATCACCAGTAGAGCAAAGGTCAGCAACACCTTACATACTTCGCCCAGAGCGAAGGACCAGGCCACGCGGCCTTTGGCGGGTGTATGCGCCTGATGACGCCAGGCAAAAATCATAAACAATACGTTTGGCAGAACAACCGCCAAACCCCCGCACACGGCGGAGATGCCCCAGAAGGGGTCTTTGAGGCTAAACAGCAGTCCACTTGCTATCACAGCCAGAAACTGAATGAACAGAAGCTTACGAGCAACGTTTCTACTCAAGAGCGACACAGACATCACGTTTTTACTCCTGCTCCCTTCGAGGTATGTCGCGTGTCGTATAAAACGTCCTTTAAGGCTCGGAGTCAAGCATCAAAAAGCGGACAAATTATACGGTGCGCACCCGTGATTTCAAACATTAAGTAGCGAAAAGGTGAATAAATGTTTAAATATTTTTCCCCGTCGCTATTTTTTAACTTTTGACTAAAGCATCGACCTTCGGACAAAACTGCAAACAGCGCGAAAACGTTGATGACAAAGCGTGCACGGGATCACAAAATACACATTTCCGATAAGGCTGCATTTATCACGGTTAATTTCATCTTTATGAAATTAAAGATAAAATATAGTCACTATTTTCAAAACAGCCCTGTATACAACAAAAACCTTTCATTGACATTCTTAATAAATATTTAACATCACGTTCTTGTTGCGACGTCCCACTTTTAGCAGACTGATATTTTCACTGTTGATTATCTTCATGGTGAACAATACCTGTGAAGTTAACCGTAAGAAAATCCTTAGTAAAAATAAGGTTAAATTAACTTCAGCTAAATCTCTTTAGTTGTGCTGTTTTTTAACACATTGAGAACAGCACAAATTCCACATTTTTTATTAATTTTTTAAAAAATGTTTGCCTTAATTATCACCAGATGGCGCTCACCGTCGAGCTGAGGAATCTGTAATTTCTCAATGGATTCGACAGAATAACCGTCCGGAAGCTGCTCAATTTCTTCGCCTGGAAGCTGCCCTTTCAGCGCATAGAAACGACCATTCTCAGCAGGCAGATGCTTGCACCAGCTCACCATGTCGTTCAGTGAGGCAAATGCACGGCTGATAACACCATCAAACGGCGGCTCAGCCGGGAACTCCTCTACCCTGCTCTGCACAGGCGTAATGTTTTCAAGCTTCAGCTCATGCTGCACCTGGCGTAAAAAGCGCACGCGCTTGCCCAGGCTGTCCAGCAGTGTGAAATGGCTCTCAGGACGGACAATCGACAACGGGATACCCGGTAGCCCCGGCCCCGTCCCAACGTCGATAAAGCGCTCACCGCTCAGATATGGAGCCACCACGATACTGTCGAGGATATGGCGAATCAGCATCTCGTTGGGGTCGCGCACAGACGTCAGATTGTACGCTTTGTTCCATTTGTTCAGCATATCGACATAAGCCACCAGCTGATTTTTCTGGTGATCGGTGAGCGAAATACCTGCCTGATCCAGCAGACGAGAGAGTTTATTGAGCACAGTGAATACCTGTTTAGAAATAATTTGCCCGGTGGCGCTAACGCTTACCGGGCCTGCAAAGCTGTAGAGCGGGTCAGCAAAACGCCGCCCGCCAAAAAACAAAAGTGATTACGCGCTACGACGCAGCATACCTTGCTTTTTCAACCACACCAGCAGAATTGAAATCGCGGCAGGTGTGACGCCGGAGATACGGGATGCCTGGCCGATAGACACAGGTTTGTGATCGTTCAGCTTGGCGATCACTTCATTGGAAAGGCCAGTCACCTGACGATAGTCCAGCATTTCCGGCAGCAGCGTGTTTTCGTTGCGCTGCTGTTTTTCGATCTCATCCTGCTGACGCGCGATATAACCTTCGTATTTTACCTGGATTTCAACCTGCTCAGCCGCTTCAGCGTCTTCAAGGCCTGGAGCGAACGCTGTCAGTTTGACCAGGTTCTCATAGGTCACTTCCGGACGACGCAGCAAGTCTTCACCACTGGCTTCACGCGAGAGCGGCGCAGTCAAGTGAGCGTTCACTTCGGCAGCAGTTTCCGCCTGCGGGTTGACCCACGTTGTCTTCAGGCGTTGACGTTCCTGTTCGATGCGTTCCAGTTTCTCGTTGAAACGCGCCCAGCGTTCGTCATCCACCAGACCCAGCTCACGACCCATTTCGGTCAGACGCAGGTCGGCATTATCTTCGCGCAGCATCAGGCGATATTCTGCACGAGAGGTAAACATACGGTACGGTTCTTTGGTACCCAGGGTGCAGAGATCGTCGACCAGAACCCCCAGGTAAGCCTGAGAACGTCCCGGTGCCCAACCCTCTTTCTCAGCGGAGAAGCGTGCAGCGTTCAGACCTGCAAGCAGACCCTGTGCGGCAGCTTCTTCGTAACCGGTAGTGCCGTTGATCTGACCCGCGAAGAACAGGCCGTGGATGAACTTGCTCTCCAGAGTTGGCTTCAGGTCACGCGGATCGAAGAAATCGTACTCAATAGCGTAGCCTGGACGAACAATTTTAGCGTTCTCCATACCTTGCATTGAGCGAACAATTTGCATCTGAACGTCAAATGGCAGGCTGGTGGAGATACCGTTCGGGTAAATTTCGTTAGATGTCAGTCCTTCCGGCTCCAGGAAGATCTGGTGCTGGTTACGATCGGCAAAGCGCATCACCTTGTCTTCGATCGACGGGCAGTAACGCGGGCCGATCCCTTCGATCACACCCGCGTACATTGGGCTACGATCGAGATTATTGCGGATCACGTCATGTGTTTTTTCGTTGGTATGCGTGATGTAACACGGTACCTGCTGTGGATGCTGAGCAGCATTTCCCATGAACGAGAACACCGGCATTGGGTTATCGCCATGCTGTTGCGCCAGCACGCTAAAATCTATGGTACGAGCATCAATACGCGGCGGCGTCCCGGTTTTCAGGCGGCTGACGCGCAGCGGCAGTTCACGCAAACGGCGTGAAAGGGGAATAGACGGCGGATCGCCAGCACGGCCACCGCTGTAGTTATCCAGGCCGATATGAATTTTACCATCCAGGAATGTCCCGACGGTCAGCACAACGGCTTTAGCGCGGAACTTAAGCCCCATCTGGGTAACAGCACCAACGACGCGATCGTTCTCAACGATAAGATCTTCCACTGCCTGCTGGAAGATCATCAGATTTGGCTGGTTCTCTAGCGCAGTGCGTACAGCCTGACGGTAAAGCACACGGTCAGCCTGAGCTCGGGTTGCACGGACCGCAGGGCCTTTACTCGCGTTTAGTATCCTAAACTGGATGCCTGCCTGATCGATAGCTTTCGCCATCAGGCCGCCAAGTGCATCCACTTCTTTTACCAGGTGTCCTTTCCCAATGCCGCCAATCGCCGGGTTACAGGACATTTGTCCCAGCGTGTCGATATTGTGTGTCAAAAGCAGGGTCTGCTGACCCATTCGCGCTGCGGCCATTGCGGCCTCAGTGCCTGCATGACCCCCGCCAATGATAATGACGTCAAAAGGATCCTGATAAAACATGGTGGTCTGCCTCGCGTAAAGCGGTATGAAAATGGATTGAAGCCCGGGCCGTGGATTCTACTCAACTTTAGTCTTTCGAGAAAGCATTGGGATCCTGGGCTATTAAAAAGAAGATCTTTTTATTTAGAGATCTGTTCTATTGTGATCTCTTATTAGGATCGCGAACCTTTGTGGATAAGTCAGATCTCGCAAAGAAGATCATGTAGTTAGAAAGGATCGTTTGCTGTGAATGATCGGTGATCCTGGCCAGTATAAGCTGGGATCAGATCGCGACTTTATACACAGGGTAAAAACGGCCTCTACGTTATTCTTTGGATAACTACTGCTTAATACGAGCTTTTAACCAGAGTTATCCACATCTGTTCGCGCGATCTTTAACCGTTTTTGAGTAAATTTTTCCATTCACCCAGCCAGACTTCCGCTGGATCTTCCGGAATATCATGATCGAGGATGTTGATCTTCAGCGTTTCGCCCAGTTGTTTTGCCCCACAAGCGACGATGGCAGCTTCAACTTTCTCTATTGCACCGCAGAAGGTGTCATATTCGCGGCTGCCAATCCCGACTGCGCCAAAGCGGACGCTGGACAGGTCAGGCTGTTGTTCCTGCAGCTCGTCATATAAAGGTTGCAGGTTATCCGGGAGATCGCCTGCGCCGTGCGTGGAGGTGATCAGCAGCCAGATCCCATCTGTCGGGAGATCTTCAAGCAATGGCCCGTGCAGGGTTTCTGTGGAAAAGCCCGCATCTTCCAGCTTTTCAGCCAGATGTTCCGCAACATATTCCGCGCCACCCAGGGTGCTGCCGCTGATAAGAGTAATGTCCGCCATTGATCGCTCGCTCAGATAAAGAGGCGGTCATTGTACGCTGTGAACGAGCTGGGATCTACCTGTGGAAAATGTGGGAATGAATTTGCCCGATCATGGGCGAATTGTACGCATGATCGGGTTTTGCAGGGAGATCAGTGTCTCGGTGGACTGAATTTCATCGATTGTTTGGATCTTGTTGATAAGTACCTGCTGGAGGGCATCAATGGATCGGCACATCACTTTTATAAAGATGCTGTAGTGTCCGGTGGTGTAGTACGCCTCGGTGACCTCATCAAGGGCGTTCAGCTTTGCCAGAGCGGAAGGGTAGTCTTTGGCGCTTTTGAGAATTATGCCAATGAAGCAGCACACGTCATAACCCAGCTGCCTTGGGCTGACATCAATACGTGCGCCGGTAATGATCCCCGCCTGTTTCATTTTCTCTACGCGAACGTGAATTGTCCCCGGGCTGACACCAAACTGTTTCGCCAGTTCGGCGTAGGCGGTGCGCGCATTAGCCATTAAGACTTCCAGGATGCCGCGGTCCAGATTGTCGATCTGATAATTTTCCATATGTTTTTCTTATGAAGATTAATGAATCTCTCTATTCTAGCGCTACATTTTGATGAATCAAAAGTGAAGGTGGCTTTTTGTTGTTTGATTATTGAATTGAGTGCCATTTTTGTTGCTTAATCAATACCAACAGGACGCAGGAGTATAAATAATGAAAACCGCTTACATCGCAAAACAACGCCAGATCAGTTTCGTTAAATCCCATTTTTCCCGCCAGCTGGAAGATAAGCTTGGTCTGATTGAAGTTCAGGCTCCGATTCTTAGCCGCGTGGGGGACGGGACGCAGGATAACTTGTCCGGATGCGAAAAAGCGGTACAGGTGAAAGTGAAAACACTGCCAGACGCTCAGTTCGAAGTGGTTCATTCACTGGCGAAATGGAAGCGTCAAACCCTGGGGCAACACGACTTCAGCGCAGGCGAAGGGCTGTACACGCACATGAAAGCCCTTCGCCCCGATGAAGACCGCCTGTCAGCGATTCATTCTGTCTACGTTGACCAGTGGGACTGGGAGCGCGTGATGGGGGATGGCGAGCGCCACGTAGGTACCTTGAAATCTACCGTTGAGGCGATCTACGCCGGGATCAAAGCCACCGAAGCCGCAGTGAGCAAAGAGTTTGGCCTGGCACCGTTCCTGCCGGAATCGATCCACTTTGTTCACAGTCAGGATCTGCTGACCCGCTTCCCGGATCTGGATGCCAAAGGTCGTGAACGGGCGATAGCCAAAGAGCTGGGTGCTGTGTTCCTGATAGGGATTGGCGGCAAGCTCTCTGACGGTAAACGTCACGATGTTCGCGCGCCGGATTATGATGACTGGAGCACGGTGGGCGAAAGTGAATTCGCGGGTCTGAACGGTGATATTCTGGTCTGGAACCCGGTGCTGGAAGATGCGTTTGAACTTTCTTCTATGGGGATCCGCGTGGATGCTGACGCGCTGAAACGTCAGCTGGCGGTCACCGGTGATGAAGAGCGTCTGCAGCTGGAGTGGCACCAGGCGCTGTTGCGCGGTGAAATGCCTCAGACCATTGGCGGCGGTATTGGTCAGTCCCGTCTGACCATGTTATTGCTGCAACTCTCTCATATTGGTCAGGTACAGTGTGGTGTCTGGCCACAGCAGGTACGTGAAAGCGTCGGTTCCCTTCTTTAATTAATGCCGCCAGCGTCTGAGCAGGCGGCTACGCAACCCGGTATCAAAGCGCCAGATATGATCGAAGATGCGCATGATGCCGGGTTTTCCATGTGCTGACATCGCCACGGCATGAAAACGGTGATGATGCACCCGCTGTAACTCCTTCACTTTATTGACCACATCATCCGGCAGTCGCTGAGCAATAAAATCGGAAATCACCACCGCGTCAGCGTCGTACCACTCTCCGCCCTGCATACGTTCGACAATGCTACGAAAACAGCTGGCCAGATCGGTACCGCCACGAAAACGCTGGCTTAAAAAGCGGATTGCCTGCTCGATGCCCTGCTGGCTCGTCAGTTCGTAGCTCACCACTTCGCTGGAGAACAGCATGATGAAGCATCGACGTCGGTCTGCGAGCGCCACGCGCATCAGAGCCAGGCAGAATGCTTTTGCACATTGTTCATTAAAACCGCCCATCGAACCGGATGTATCCACGCAAACAATAAAAGGCCCGCGAGGCTGTTCATCAAAATCCTGATGGATGACAGGACGTTGGCTGATCTTCTCGCGCCAGGCTTCACCGTGCAGACGATAGGTCAGGAGCTGTTTTTCCACCAGCCGACGGTAAAATTCATATTCCAGCTCGGTCATCCCCAGCGTGCTCAGTTCGGTGGGCAACAGACGTAAAATGTCATTACTTTGCTGTAAGCCATCTACCTGTTCCGGTACGGTTGCTGGCTCACGAACCAGGGTGCGGAAAGTTTCCATTGGGGCATCTTTCTTTGGAACGGACTTTGCCTCCCTTGAACGACCAAGCTGCTCCGCAAGTTTCATGAGTTCCGGCTGTTGTGCCAGAAAGTCACCGTACTTCACGATCAGCTGGTAGTCACCGCGCCGTAACTGCCCGGCGCTCATATCCCAGAGACGTCCGGCAGCGTTTTCATTTTCCACCAGCACCTGTTCCAGCTGACCACTCAGCGTCATCCGTTCCTGTACTTCGCTGAGCAGTTGCTCGCGTTCTTCATCCAGTAGCTGTTGGTTGAGGGTGGTGGCCTGAACGACCAGGCTGAGTCGCCAGCGCTGTAAAAACAGGGTATGCAGTGCCGGGGTAAAGGTGGCGTTATCCGTGACCAGCGTCCGGGCCTGGCTGGCAAAGGGAGAGTGTACTTTATCGAGCAACGTCAGCGTTTGGGGAAGCTGGACGATAAACTGCGGCGTCGAAAGCCGCTGGCACTGTTGATAGCAAGCGACCTCTTCCGTCAGCTCCGGCGGGACTTCGGTCTCTTTGAATCGCTGCCGCAGATTATCGCGCCAGCGCGGGAGATCGTCGGTCATCGCCTTTTTGAGCTTTGGAAATTTTTCAAAAAAGGCCGCCAGCTGTGGCGAAGCCAGCAGCGTAATCACGACCTCTTCGATCAGCCCTTCTTCACTGACCGCCAGCATGACGTTAAGTGTGTCCAGCGTTAGCATTGACGCGCCTGTTTGATCTGCGCGCTGACATCCTGCAGGCTGGATTCGATACGACCTAACCAGTCGCTATGAATAAAGAGGCATTTTTGCTGTTCACTGAAGCGCGTGTGCTGCTGGTGCCATTCGGTATCCAGCGCTTCCAGCTGCTGTTTGATCTCTTCTGGTACGCTATCGGAGGTTGTTCCGGGTAAAGCAAGACGCGATCCCTGCAGGCTCACATCGCGGATCACCAGATGCTGGCTGCTATCCACTTCCATATTGAGCGGCTGTGCAAAACCGATGCCGTTGAGCTTGCCACGGATCTCACCGCTCTTATCGAGCCATTGCGCCAGCGCCTCGCGCTCAATCGTAACGTGAACCACCTGCATGTCATGAAGTTTAAGCGGTTGCTGGAGCAATAGCGTAAGCGTCGTGCTCGTTAGCCCGGCAGGCAGTTCATAGTGCGGTTTACGGGCAAACATACCGCCAAGTCGGTTCACTTTCAGCGCCGTTTTATCACTTTGCTGTTGCTGAAGCTGGATGCGTCGTTGGGCAATCGCTCCGAGCTGGTTGAGCATCGACTGCTGGCCCCAGGCGTGTCCGGTCATCAATATTTCAAGCTGCTGCTGCATCAGATTCATGCCTTCTGCATCGTGCCAGAGACAATCTTTCAGCAGGATTAGATCTATAGGTGCAACTGCATCACGCCCGCTGAATAAGGCGCTTGCCTGCAGCAGGCGGATCGCTTTTTTCCAGCGTCGGTCGGAGACATACGGTGCAGAGGGCAGTAAATCAAGCTGCTGGCGCAGCATGAAAATCAGCTCAAAAACGGCATCAGGCAGTTTGATTTTGCCAATATCCTGCTGCCATTGGTGATACTCCTCATCCGTTACCTGTAGTGAAGCGGATACCGGGTTTTCATTCTCATCCTGCTGGCTTACCAGCATGGAGCGGAAGTTCGCTTTGTCCTGCACTTTGTCTAACCACAGGCGGATCAACATACGGTCATACAGTGCTTCCAGGCTGCTGTCAGCTTCAGGCAGTTCGTTTGATGCCGCCACCAACAGGCGCATCGGGATTTTCTCTTCGCTTGCGCCATTGCGAAACCGACGTTCGTTAATCGCCGTGAGCAGCGTGTTCAGTATGGCCGGGCCAGCTTTCCAGATCTCATCAAGAAAAACGATTTCCGCTTCCGGGAGATAACCCTCCGTCAGACGCTGATAGCGTCCCTCATCTTTCAGCGCCTGTATGGAAAGCGGACCGAAAACTTCTTCGGGGGTGGAAAACCGGGTCATCAGGTATTCGAAGGCGCGTGCATTCTGAAAAGCAAACTTCAGCCGACGGGCAATCAGGCTTTTAGCAATGCCCGGGGGGCCGAGTAAAAATACGCTTTCGCCGCTCAGTGCCGCCAGTAAACAGAGGCGGATGGCGTGGCTACGCTCGAAAAGACCTTTCTCCAGCGCCCCGCTGAGACGGGAAATTCTTTCTGCTAATAAATGTGAGTGAGCCATAATAGTTTTGCATCCTTTCGCCGTCGTGGCGGCCAATTGAAGCGAGTATAGACGTTTCAGTCAGGGCTGGTAATAGACTGAAGTGCGGCGCAATTTTCTTTGCGCTACATTAATGCGGTTGCATTTAGGGGTACGATTTTGCAGTGAATCGTGCATACTGTGCGCTTTTTGTGGGCCAAGGGACTAAGCACACATTTGTTATTTAAACGAAAAGACTAGTCTATGAGCACTGATAATAAACAATCATTACCCGCAATAACGCTTGCGGCGATCGGGGTTGTCTACGGTGATATCGGCACCAGCCCACTTTATACGCTTCGTGAATGTCTGTCCGGTCAGTTTGGTTTTGGTGTTGAACGTGATGCCGTGTTTGGCTTCCTGTCACTGATCTTCTGGCTGTTGGTCCTGGTCGTGTCTGTAAAATACCTGTCCTTCGTGATGCGTGCAGATAACGCGGGTGAAGGGGGGATACTGACGCTGATGTCGCTTGCCGGGCGCAATACGTCCGCCAGAATGACGTCGGTACTGGTTATCATCGGCCTGATTGGCGGCAGTTTCTTCTATGGGGAAGTGGTGATCACGCCCGCGATCTCGGTTCTCTCGGCGATAGAGGGGCTTGAGATTATCGCGCCGCAGCTCGATACGTGGGTTGTCCCGCTGGCCATCATTGTTCTGACGTTGCTGTTTATAATCCAGAAACACGGTACCGGGCTGGTAGGGAAACTGTTCGCCCCGATTATGTTTGCCTGGTTCCTGGTTCTCGCGGCGCTGGGCTTGCGCAGCATTATTGCCAACCCGGAAGTGCTGCAGGCGCTGAACCCGTACTGGGCGGTGCATTTCTTCCTGGAATACAAAGTGGTTTCCTTTGTGGCGCTGGGGGCGGTCGTGCTGTCCATCACCGGTGTTGAAGCGCTGTATGCTGATATGGGGCACTTCGGGAAACTGCCTATCCGTGTGGCATGGTTTGTTGTGGTGTTACCGTCGCTGGTGCTGAACTACTTCGGCCAGGGCGCACTGCTGCTCGATAATCCGGAAGCGATTAAGAACCCGTTCTTCCTGCTGGCCCCGGACTGGGCGCTGGTACCTATGTTGATCCTCGCCACCCTGGCGACAGTGATTGCCTCTCAGGCGGTGATTTCTGGCGTGTTCTCCCTGACGCGTCAGGCCGTGCGTTTGGGTTATCTCTCCCCAATGCGCATCATCCATACATCGGAAATGGAGTCGGGTCAGATTTACATCCCGTTCATTAACTGGTTGCTCTATTTTTCGGTTGTTATCGTTATCGTTAGCTTTGAGCACTCCAGTAATCTGGCTGCAGCCTACGGTATTGCTGTAACCGGTACGATGGTGCTGACGTCGATTCTCTCTGCCACGGTGGCACACCGAAACTGGCACTGGAATAAACTCCTTGTGGGGGTGATTCTGACAGGTTTCCTGTGTATCGACGTGCCGCTGTTCTCTGCGAACCTCGACAAGATTGTCTCCGGTGGCTGGCTGCCGCTCACGCTGGGTCTGGTGATGTTCATTGTGATGACGACATGGAAGAGCGAGCGTTTCCGCCTGTTGCGTCGCATACATGAACACGGTAATTCTCTGGATGCGATGATTGCTTCGCTGGAGAAATCCCCGCCAGTTCGTGTACCGGGTACCGCGGTGTATATGTCTCGTGCGCTGAACGTGATCCCGTTCGCGCTGATGCATAACCTCAAGCACAATAAGGTGCTGCACGAACGCGTGATCCTGCTGACGCTGCGCACTGAAGATGCCCCGTATGTTCACAACGTACGCCGCGTACAGATTGAGCAACTGTCACCGACCTTCTGGCGCGTGGTGGCAAGCTACGGCTGGCGTGAAACACCAAACGTGGAAGAGGTGTTCCATCGCTGTGGTCTGGAAGGGCTGAGCTGTCGCATGATGGAGACATCGTTCTTCATGTCACACGAGTCGCTGATTATGGGCAAGCGTCCGTGGTATCTGCGTCTGCGTGGCAAGCTATACCTTATTCTGCAGCGTAACGCCCTGCGCGCACCTGACCAGTTTGAGATCCCGCCTAACCGTGTGATTGAGCTGGGGACGCAGGTCGAGATTTAATCTCCTCTGCGGTCTGGTGCCCTCACCCTAACCCTCTCCCGCAAGGAGAGGGCGCAAACATAAAAAACGGTAACCAGAGGGTTACCGTTTTGCATTTATCTCCCTCAACATTTCACTTAGCGAAACGTTTCGACGTTGATCACAAATCTGTTACGTCACGGTGGTTTTCTGAACACTCTTGAGACTAAACTGATTTTAGCGAAACGTTTCGCTAGTGGAGCAAGAAAATGAAGAAAGGCACTGTACTCAACTCAGAAATCTCATCGGTTATTTCCCGTCTTGGGCATACCGATACGCTGGTAGTTTGCGATGCAGGCTTACCGGTTCCGCACAGCACAACCCGTATTGATATGGCGTTAACGCAGGGCGTGCCCTCGTTCATGCAGGTACTGGATGTGGTGACTGCGGAGATGCAGGTTGAGGCGGCCATTCTCGCGGCGGAAATCAAACAACATAATCCGCAACTCCACGAAACGTTGCTCAGCCACATTGAGCAACTGCAACAACACCAGGGAAACACCATAGAAATTCGTTACACAACGCACGAGCAGTTCAAACAACAAACCGCAGACAGTCAGGCGGTGATTCGCAGCGGGGAGTGTTCCCCGTATGCGAATATTATTCTCTGTGCTGGCGTCACCTTCTGAGGCCATCATGGACGCATTACTGCAACTTAAAGGGATCGATAAATCGTTCCCGGGCGTAAAAGCCCTCTCCGGTGCAGCGCTGAACGTTTACCCAGGACGCGTTATGGCGCTGGTGGGTGAGAACGGCGCGGGCAAATCCACCATGATGAAAGTGCTGACCGGTATCTACCAGCGCGACGCAGGTTCACTGCTGTGGTTGGGTAAAGAGACCACGTTCACTGGCCCGAAATCCTCTCAGGAAGCGGGTATCGGCATTATCCACCAGGAACTGAACCTGATCCCGCAACTCACCATTGCGGAGAACATCTTCCTCGGCCGTGAGTTCGTTAACCGGTTTGGTAAAATCGACTGGAAAACGATGTATGCCGAAGCCGACAAATTGCTGGTGAAGCTGAACCTGCGCTTTAAGAGTGACCGTCTGGTGGGCGAGCTTTCCATTGGCGATCAGCAAATGGTGGAAATCGCCAAGGTGCTGAGCTTCGAGTCGAAGGTCATCATCATGGATGAACCAACCGATGCGCTCACCGATACCGAAACCGAATCCCTTTTCCGCGTCATCCGCGAGCTGAAAGCGCAGGGACGTGGGATTGTCTATATTTCTCACCGTATGAAAGAGATTTTCGAGATCTGCGACGACGTGACCGTCTTCCGCGACGGGCAATTTATTGCCGAGCGAGAAGTGGCAACGCTGACCGAAGATACGCTTATCGAAATGATGGTGGGACGTAAGCTCGAAGATCAGTACCCGCATCTGGACAAGCAGCCTGGCGAGATCCGCCTGAAGGTGGACAACCTCTGCGGTCCGGGAGTGAACGACGTAACCTTTACGCTACGTCAGGGGGAAATTCTGGGCGTGGCGGGCCTGATGGGCGCGGGGCGTACCGAGCTGATGAAAGTGCTGTATGGCGCACTGCCGCGCACCAGCGGTTATGTGACGCTCGATGGCCGTGAAGTGGTTACCCGTTCTCCGCAAGATGGTCTGGCAAACGGCATCGTCTATATTTCCGAAGACCGCAAGCGTGATGGCTTAGTGCTGGGCATGTCAGTGAAAGAGAATATGTCGCTTACTGCACTGCGCTATTTCAGCCACAGTGGCGGCAGCCTGAAGCACAAAGACGAACAGCAGGCGGTCAGTGATTTTATTCGTCTCTTTAACGTCAAAACTCCGTCGATGGAGCAGGCGATTGGCCTGTTGTCCGGCGGTAATCAGCAGAAAGTCGCGATTGCTCGCGGGCTGATGACGCGTCCGAAAGTGCTGATCCTTGATGAGCCAACTCGCGGCGTGGACGTGGGGGCGAAGAAAGAGATCTATCAGCTGATTAACCAGTTCAAGGCCGACGGTCTGAGCATCATTCTGGTCTCTTCCGAGATGCCAGAAGTATTAGGCATGAGCGATCGTATTATCGTCATGCATGAAGGGCATCTCGGCGGTGAATTCACTCGCGAGCAGGCCACCCAGGAAGTTCTGATGGCTGCCGCTGTGGGCAAGCTTAATCGCGTGAATCAGGAGTAAGAAGATGACTACCCAGGCTGTTTCTGGTCGCCGTTATTTCACCAAGGCATGGCTACTGGAACAAAAATCGCTGATTGCCCTGCTGGTGCTGATCGCGATTGTCTCGACCATGAGCCCGAACTTTTTTACCGTGAATAACCTGTTCAACATTCTTCAGCAGACCTCCGTGAACGCCATTATGGCGGTCGGGATGACGCTGGTGATTTTGACGTCGGGTATCGATCTGTCCGTCGGTTCCCTGCTGGCGCTCACCGGTGCAATCGCCGCTTCAATTGTAGGGATTGAAGTCAACGCGCTGGTCGCTGTTGCCGCTGCGTTGGCAACTGGCGCGGCTATTGGTGCCGTTACCGGTGTGATTGTGGCGAAAGGTCGTGTTCAGGCGTTCATTGCCACGCTGGTGATGATGCTGTTGCTGCGCGGTGTGACGATGGTCTATACCAACGGTAGCCCGGTGAATACCGGGTTTACGGATAACGCCGATCTGTTTGGCTGGTTCGGTATCGGTCGTCCGTTGGGTATTCCGACGCCGGTCTGGATCATGGCTATCGTGTTCCTGGCGGCGTGGTACATGCTGCACCACACCCGTCTGGGTCGTTATATCTATGCGCTGGGCGGTAACGAAGCGGCAACGCGTCTGTCTGGTATCAGCGTTAATAAAGTCAAAATTATCGTTTACTCCCTGTGCGGCCTGCTGGCGTCTCTGGCGGGCATCATCGAAGTGGCGCGCCTCTCTTCTGCGCAGCCAACGGCGGGTACGGGGTATGAGCTGGATGCCATTGCGGCAGTGGTTCTGGGCGGTACGAGTCTGGCGGGCGGTAAAGGTCGCATTGTTGGGACTTTGATCGGCGCACTGATCCTCGGTTTCCTGAATAATGGTTTGAATTTGTTAGGTGTTTCCTCCTATTACCAGATGATCGTTAAAGCGGTGGTGATTTTGCTGGCGGTACTGGTAGACAACAAAAAACAGTAACTGACGACACTACAGGACATCTTAGATATGAACATGAAAAAACTGGCTACCCTGGTTTCTGCTGTCGCGCTGAGCGCAACCGTAAGTGCTAACGCAATGGCAAAAGACACCATCGCGCTGGTCATCTCTACCCTGAACAACCCGTTCTTCGTCTCCCTGAAGGATGGTGCACAGAAAGAGGCGGACAAACTGGGTTACAACCTGGTGGTGCTGGATTCCCAGAACAACCCGGCGAAAGAGCTGGCTAACGTTCAGGACTTAACCGTTCGTGGCACCAAAATCCTGCTGATCAACCCAACCGATTCTGACGCAGTGGGTAACGCCGTTAAGATGGCAAACCAGGCAAAAATCCCGGTGATCACCCTGGACCGTCAGGCCTCTAAAGGCGACGTCGTCAGCCATATCGCGTCTGATAACGTGCTGGGCGGTAAAATTGCGGGTGACTATATCGCGAAGAAAGCAGGTGAAGGTGCGAAGGTTATCGAACTGCAGGGTATTGCAGGGACGTCTGCAGCCCGTGAACGTGGCGAAGGCTTCCAGCAGGCTGTTGCTGCGCACAAATTTAACGTGCTGGCCAGCCAGCCTGCTGACTTCGACCGTACTAAAGGTCTGAACGTTATGCAGAACCTGCTGACCGCACACCCTGACGTGCAGGCAGTATTTGCACAGAACGATGAAATGGCGCTGGGCGCACTGCGTGCTCTGCAGACTGCGGGTAAATCTGATGTGATGGTTGTCGGATTTGACGGTACGCCAGATGGTGAAAAAGCAGTAAATGATGGCAAACTGGCTGCGACCATCGCTCAGCTGCCTGAGCAGATTGGCGCAACTGGCGTCCAGACTGCGGATAAAGTGCTGAAGGGCGAAAAAGTTCAGGCCAAATATCCAGTTGACCTGAAACTGGTCATCAAGCAGTAAAAAGGCGATTCAGGCAGTCGCTGGCTGCCTGAGGGACACCCTATAAAGAAAAGTGTGGCATACGCCACCGGGTAACACCGGTGGCGCTCTCAGATGGACTCCTCTACCATGAAAACCGCAGGCAACCTCGTCGTCCTTGGCAGCATCAATGCCGATCACATTCTTAACCTTGAATCTTTCCCGACACCGGGCGAAACCGTCACCGGCAATCAATATCAGGTGGCCTTCGGCGGTAAAGGCGCAAACCAGGCGGTTGCCGCCGGACGCAGCGGGGCGCATATCGCGTTTATTGCCTGCACGGGTGATGACGATACCGGTGAGCGCGTACGTAAACAGCTGGCCAGCGATAATATTGATATTGCGCCGGTGAGCGTGGTGGCGGGGGAATCTACCGGCGTGGCGCTGATTTTCGTCAACGCAGAAGGTGAGAATGTCATCGGTATTCATGCTGGCGCTAACGCCGCGTTGACGACTGAACGTGTTGAAGTGCAGCGTGAGATTATTGCGAATGCGGAAGCATTGCTGATGCAGCTGGAATCGCCAGTCGAAAGCGTTCTGGCTGCCGCAAAAATTGCGCATGAAAATCATACCACTGTCGTACTTAATCCGGCTCCTGCCCGTGTATTATCAGATGAGCTGCTGGCGCTGGTGGACATCATTACCCCGAATGAAACCGAAGCGGAAAAACTGACGGGGATTCGTGTTGAAAATGATGACGATGCTGCGCGTGCGGCGAATGCACTGCATGAAAAAGGCATCGGAACCGTTATCATCACGCTCGGTAGCCGTGGTGTGTGGGCAAGCGTGAATGGCGAAGGCCGTCGCGTGCCGGGCTTTAAGGTGAAAGCGATTGATACTATCGCGGCGGGTGATACCTTTAACGGTGCGCTGGTGACAGCGCTGCTGGAAGGTGCGCGAATGGATGATGCCATTCGCTTCGCACATGCTGCCGCGGCCATCGCGGTTACGCGTAAAGGTGCTCAGCCTTCCGTTCCGTGGCGTAAAGAGATCGATGAATTCTTAAGTCAGCAGGGGTAACGCTTGGCCACAATGAAAGATGTCGCCCGCATGGCGGGCGTTTCTACTTCGACGGTTTCTCACGTCATTAATAACGATCGTTTTGTCAGTGAGGCGATTAGGGAAAAAGTCGAAGCGGCAGTCAAAGATCTCAACTATGCGCCGTCGGCGCTGGCGCGCAGCCTCAAGCTCAACCAGACGCGCACTATTGGCATGCTTATCACGGCCAGTACCAACCCTTTTTATTCTGAACTTGTGCGCGGTGTGGAACGCAGTTGTTTCGAGCGTGGCTACAGCCTGGTGCTGTGCAATACCGAAGGGGATGAACAGCGCATGAACCGTAATCTGGAGACGCTGATGCAAAAACGCGTCGACGGGTTACTGTTGCTGTGTACCGAGACTCATCAGCCGTCGAAAGAAATTATGCAACGCTACCCGTCGGTACCGACGGTGATGATGGACTGGGCACCGTTCGATGGTACCAGCGATCTGATTCAGGACAATTCTCTGCTGGGGGGTGATATGGCGACCCAGTATCTGATCGATAAAGGCTATACCCGCATCGCCTGCATTACCGGCCCGCTGGATAAAACGCCGGCGCGTTTGCGTCAGGAAGGATACCTCTGCGCCATGGAGCGTGCGGGGCTTGCCATTCCTGATGGCTACCAGATTACCGGTGATTTCGAATTTAACGGCGGCTTCGAGGCGATGCAGAAACTGCTGGCGCAAGAGCACCGTCCGCAGGCCGTTTTTATTGGCAACGATGCGATGGCATTTGGTGCGTACCAGGCGCTGTATCAGGCAGGGATAAAGATCCCGCAGGATATGGCGGTGATTGGCTACGATGATATCGAACTGGCCAGCTATATGACGCCGCCGCTGACCACTATTCATCAGCCGAAAGATGAGCTGGGTGAGCTGGCCATTGATGTGCTGATCCACCGGATGGCGCAGCCCACGCTGCAACAGCAACGTCTGCAACTTACTCCTGTTCTGATGGAACGGGGGTCGGTTTAACCTTCTCTTTGTGGCGCTCTTTAATCAGGTTTCGGCCATCCTTCGGTTTTAACAGCATAAAGACCCAGGCTGAAACGACGGTGAGTGCGCCCATAGTGATAAAGGTATAGTGGAACTGCTCGACGGTATTTGAGCTATCAAAACCTTCATAAAACCGCAGTACCGCCGCACTCACGGCAATCCCCAGACTGATCGACAACTGTTGAGTCACTGCCAGTACGCTGTTGCCGCTACTGGCATTCTCGTCAGTAAGATCGGCAAGCGTGATGGTGTTCATCGATGTGAACTGCGTTGACATAGCCATTCCCAGAACAAAGAGCGGCAGGATTAACATCCAGACTGGCAGGGCTGCGGACTGCAACGAGAACTGGGTAATCATCAGCCCGATAAAGACGGTCACGCCAACCAGCGTTTTACGATACCCACACCAGCGCAGCACCTGCGTGACGGTCGATTTTGCCAGAATCGACCCCATTGCCGCGGGAGCCATCATGCAGCCGGCAATCAATGCCGGGTAGCCGAAGCCGACCTGCAGCATCAATGGCATCAGAAACGGTACGCAACCTGTTCCCAGGCGTGATGCAATATTGCCTGCGATCCCGACGGAGAAGGTTCGGGTATTAAAGAGAGACAGGGGGATCAGCGGGGTCGGGTGACGGCGCGCATGACGTATATAAAGAAGGAACAACAGAATACCGCTGAAGATGACGGACAGTGCAATCTCTGTCGCCACAATTTTTTCGCCGAATAGCTCCATCCCGCTGGAGAAAAGCACCAGACTCAGGCCAAACAGAAGAAACCCGCCCATGTCGAAATTACGTCCTGGCGTGGTGAAGTCCGGCATATACCTGCGGGCATACAGCAACCCCACCATACCAATCGGTATATTAATCAGGAAGATCCAGTGCCAGCTTACCCAGGTCACAAATACCCCTCCGAGTACCGGGCCAAGTATTGGGCCGACTAACCCAGGCATGGTGACAAAGTTAAGGATGGGGAGCAGTTCGCTGCGCGGATAAGCACGCAGTAACGCCAGACGCGCTACGGGCATCATCATCGCCCCGCCGACCCCCTGGAGTACGCGGAAGATAACCAGCTCCGTTAAGGAGGTGGATAGCGCGCAGGCCAGTGAACCGAGTGTGAAGAGCGTCACCGCCAGCATAAACACTTTACGGGTGCCGAAGCGATCGGCCAGCCAGCCGCTCACCGGGATCAGCATCGCGACCGTCAGGGTGTAACTGATGATGGCAGACTGCATTGCCAGCGGGGAGCGGTTGAGGCTTTGTGCTATTGCAGGGAGGGCGGTGTTAAGGATGGTGGCATCCAGTGCCTGCATAAAGAACGCCATAGCTGCAATCCACGGTAGTCCAGCCATGCTGCGCGCTTTTTTCTCTGTCATTTATTTACCTGCTGGTGGGTTGGCGCGGCCAGCAATGCCTGGCACGCACTCAGGGCACGCTGCCCGTCACTCTCCTGAATGGCATCAACAATCGCCTGATGCAGATCCAGTTTCACCACTTCATCTTGTGTAATAGAAGTAAAGTAGGTGTGGTACACCGAATGGAATAAAGAGGCAAAAGACGTCAGGAAAGGATTCGCGCTCATCGTATAGATATGTTCATGCCAGGCCATATCTACCTCAATCCAGCGCTCACGGTTGAAGTGCTTTTTCAGGAACATCATCTCTTCCATCAAGGTATTGAGCTGTGCTTTTTGTTCTGCGGTACCGAGCGTGGCGGCAAGTAGGCATGCCTGGGGTTCGAGGCTGCTGCGCATTACCAGGAAATGATCGACAACCTGATGGAAGTTGTCTTCGGTCATCCACCAGGAGAGTAACTCCTGATCGAGGAAGTTCCAGTTGGCCTGAGGCATAACGCGGGTGCCAATGCGAGGACGCGGGAGCACCATTCCTTTTGCTGTTAATGTTTTCACTGCTTCGCGAACGGCGGTACGGCTTACCCCAAACAGCTCACCCAGCTCTATTTCTCCTGGCAGGATGCTACCCGGGGCATATTTACCCGCTAAGATCCGTTGAGCCAGCTTTTCTGCCAGCACATAGGATAGGTTTTTTTGTGCTGCCAGCTGTTGTGCGCTTAAGGGCATCGCTCTTATTCCTTAATGATTCATGCTGATAAGTATGCCACTTCAAGTGTGATTTTGGTTGCAGATACATCAATTAGAACAATTTGTAGCTTGATTTCATTGCTGTTGGTGAAAAAAAACACGGATAGAAACTTTTTTTAAATTTCCTCTTGCCACTTCAGAATAACTCCCTATAATGCGCCTCCACTGACACGGAACAACGGCTTACAGGCCGCCGGGTTAGCGGGGTTCAGAGATGAACACCAGCAGAGAAAAGCGAAATAAAATGCTTGACTCTGTGGCGGGAAAGCGTAGTATGCACACCCCGCGCCGCAGCGAAAACGAAGCGGCACTGCTCTTTAACAATTTATCAGACAATCTGTGTGGGCACTCAAAGTGACATGGATTCTTAATGTCTTCGGACAATAAATGAATACCAAGTCTCAACGAGTGAACACGTAATTCATTACGAAGTTTA